>NZ_JBDOPO010000307.1:0-16934 GCF_039830215.1 Rubritalea sp.
TATCGAAATCAGAAAAATGCTCTTCGAGCGATCTTTTATGATACATCTTATATAGCAGATTAGGCTCTGAGCATTCATGAAACAGGAAGCGGATTTAACCTGGCTTTTTGTAATCCTCTAACTCCACGAGGACTTGGTGTGCGCGTATCTCTTCATCCCATACCTGGCAATAGTTGATTTCGTGCCTAGTGGTTAATTACCGCGTTAATACTGCTAAGCATTTCTTAAGAAAATAAATGTACTGACCAAAAACCTATTGCTAGATCTGAGATCGTCCCTATACACTCACATTGTGACTGAGCAAACGATTAGCAAGGCCCATAAAGAACTCAGCGAAGATCACGCACGTGACGTCTTTCGTGCTATGTTGCGAGCTCGTGTTTTGGAAACCAAGCTAAGTAATCTCTACAAAGCAGGGAAAATAGTAGGTGGGGTGTACCTTGGAAAAGGCCAAGAAGCAATTTCAGCTTCACTAGGGGCTAGCCTCACATGGGGAAAAGACATTTTTTCCCCATTGATTCGCGATCAAGCTGGTCGCACCGCGTTTGGTGAAGACCCGCTCGATGCAACGCGGACGTATTTAGGTTCTGCTGAGGGACCAATGCGTGGTCGCGACGGCAATATCCACCGAGGTCGTCCAGCTGAAGGCTTACTAGCGATGATCAGTCACCTTGGAGCGGCAGTCGCACAGGTTGGAGGAATCTTGCTGGCGCGACGAATCAAGGGAGAAATGGATGGCTGTGTTGGCGCAACTTGTGTGGGCGATGGAGCCACCTCGACTGGAGCCTTTCACGAGGGCCTTAACTTTATAGCAGTCGAGCGTTTACCGATGGTGGTAATTGTGGCTGATAATCAGTTCGCCTATTCCACACCAACTGAGAGACAATACGCCTGCGAGAATCTGATAGATCGGGCAAAAGGCTATGGAGTTCAAGGGTATAGTGTGGACGGTACAGACATGTTAGCATGCGCATCAGTGATTGGGAATGCTGTGGCTGCTGCACGCAGCGGGAATGGGCCGCAGCTCATTGTCGCCAAGCTACTGAGACTTTCAGGTCATGGAGAGCATGATGATGGGGCGTATGTGCCATCTGAGGTTCGAAATGGTAAGTACGGACGCGACTGCCTAGAGGTAGGTAAAGAGCAACTCCTTGAAAAAGGATGGCTGACTGAAGAGGAATATACAAAATGGATGGTCGATTTTAATGAGGAGGCTCAAGAAGCTGTGGCTATGGCTCAGCGAGAGGATGCACCTAATCCGTATAAAGAAGAATGGACAGCAATCGCTAGCCCCAGCCTCAAAGGACTCGAATAAATTTTTAGAAAAGCATGGCAGTTACTTACATCGATGCAATCCGCGACGCGCAGGAAAAAGCCCTAGCAGAAAACCCAAAGGTTTTACTATACGGGCAGGATATCGGGGAATTTGGCGGAGCATTCAAGGCGACTAAAGGGCTGCAGGCACAATGGCCTGACAGGGTGCTCGATGCGCCTATCAGTGAGGATGCGATGATTGGTATGGCTGTCGGTGCCGCCATCGAAGGTATGCGACCTATTGTGGAAATGCAATTTGCTGACTTCTCCTCGGTGGCATTCAATCAAATTGTGAATCAAGCCGCGACTCACTACTACCGGACTGGCGTCCCAGTGCCGATTGTTGTTCGCATGCCATCTGGTGGCACTCCAGGATCAGGACCATTTCATAGCCAAAGTATGGAAGGAATTTATGCGCATTACCCTGGCACCATTGTAGTGACTCCGGCCACTGTTTCTGATGCCTATTCAATGTTAATGCAGGCTGTAGATTTAGATGACCCTGTGATTTATTGTGAACATAAATTTCTCTACCGCTGGCTGAAAAGCGAAGACTACGAAGGTGATAATTTGCCTATTGGTAAAGCTCGAATCACTCGTAGTGGTAAGCATGCCACGGTGGTAACCTACAGTGCCATGGTGCATGAGGCTGTACGCGCTGCTGAAATGCTCCAAAAAGAGGGGGGCTGGGAGATTGAGGTCGTTGATTTACGCTCAGTGAAGCCCCTGGATATTAACACCGTGGTGGCGTCCGTTGCCAGAACTGGTCGTCTTCTAGCTGTGGGAGAAGCATTTCCATGGGGAGGTGTGACGTCTGAAGTTGTTTCACGTGTTTGTTCTGAAGGATTTCATTTGCTCGATGCTCCACCAATGCGCCTTAATGCCAAGGACACTCCAGTGCCTTACCATCCAAAATTATGGGCAATGCACCGCCCAACTCCGGAGTCGATTTGTGAGGCTCTAAGAAACCTCCTAGCTTACTAATTTCATTTAGATAAAATCATGCCTGAAGTACCTATTGTCATGCCTCAGCTCGGTGAATCGATCGCCGAGGCAACCATCGTCAAAATTAATGTATCGATTGGTGAATCCGTGGAGGCTGAACAAGATCTGATCGAGGTTGAGACGAATAAAGCAACCATGAGTGTTCCAACTCTCTGCGGTGGAATAATCAAAGATCTTTTCCTTGAAGAGGGAGTGAGTTATGCAGTCGGCAGTGTGTTGGGTGTGATTGATGTCACGGAGGAGGAAATTGCACGGACTGGAGTGAGTACAGTCCAACAAGATAAAGAGGGGGAGGTGTCGCACCAACTTGACGAATCTGAGGCAGCTACCAGTCCGAATGAGGAAGCTAACCTTCACTTTAAAACTGAGGGTGGGGGGTACTTCGAGCCTAAGGCGGTAGAGCCTAACGTACAAGGATTGCCTGTGCCAATGGGGAACAAAGGGGCGCATTATATATCTCCGCGCATGCGAGCGAGGATGAATGAACTGGGCCTGCAGGCTGCAGATATCTCAGCGATCAATGGTAGTGGTGCTGGAGGTCGCGTGACTGTTGCTGATCTCGAAAAGTTTCTGGATTACATTAACGCTTGGCCGTCGTCAGCCGCGTCACCAATGCGCATGGCTGTGGCAGATGCTATGCGTCGGTCTTGGTCGCGACCTTTGGCTACAGTGGGGCGCCCGATTGTGATGGATGCTCTCTTGGCTCATCGTTCGGCACAGGAGCCTAAGCCTGGTTTGACCCTGTATGTGTTGCGGGCATTTGCTTTGGCGTTGGCAGAGCACCCAGAAGCAGCAGGTTATCTCATTGGTGGACGAATCGTTCACCCACGAGCATTTGATATCGGCCTTGCTGTCCAGGTGGACGACGGCGTAATGGTGCCAGTAGTACGTGATGTTGATACCAAATCCGTGAAAGAACTATCTAGCGATTACGGTGAACTCGTGGAGTTGGCTAGGGCTCGTCGCCTGACCGATGATCACATTCGAGGGGGGATTGCCACTGTGACAAACTTTGGAACATTTGGTCTGACTTGGGGGACTCCAATTCCGCTACCAAACGAGACGCTCATTCTGGGAATCAGTGCAGGGGTGAAAAAGCCCGTGTGGTCTGATGAGGTGGGAGCGTTCATACCGGTCACTGAGGCTGAACTTAATTTAACATTCGATCACAGAGTGATCGACGGTGGCGATGCGGGTAGAGTGCTTAATCGAGTGGCTGAGCTTCTTGAGTCGCCAGAGAGGCTTTAGGTCGAAGCTAGATTTGATCTGAGTAAAGTGTCGAGGTCTTACGGCTGTTGCAATTTAATGCTGGCTGTATGTTGAATTGATCTTTACTATTTTAGCAAATCCAATCCAATTGTTCTGTTGTATGCTCAATTCTATTGAGAATATAAGAGTTAGTAAATTTATGAGTAAAATGCAAACCCCTAAAGGTAAGGAGCTTAGCAAGTCCTTACTGAAGCGCTTGACTGACTATATGTGGGGCAAACTTCATTCACCTATTTATGTGGAAGACATGGCGGCTGAGTCGAATATGTCTACCTTCCATTTCGCCCGTAGTTTCAAAAAAACAACGGGTCACTCACCGCATAAGTATCTGACTACGATGCGTTTGGAGAAGGCGTTGACCTTGATTCCTAAAGAAGGAGTTTCTTTGGCTGACGTGGCATCTGAAAGCGGTTTTTCTGACCAGGCTCACTTTACCCGAGTTTTCAAAAAGAGGATGGGCGTGACTCCTGCTGCATACAGAAGGAAGCTTAAGAAGTCAGCTTAGAGTTCTTGGCTCAGGGTATCTAGTCGTTTTGTTTGCTGATCTACTAAGAAAATAGATCGTTTGAAGTCGATTAGTGAGATTAGCTTTTTTGCCTCATCGCGTGATCTGGCATCAATGTCTAAAGTCATTTTTCCCATTTCGACACTTGGGATAGATTCGACCAATGTTGGATTGGAGATGCGCAGTACGATTTGGCTTAGTTTCCACCAGCGTTTTTTGAGTTCCACATGCTCTATCTCACCATAGTCGAGAGTGGTAGTTTCTACTTCTTGTTGGCCGCCTCTGAAGACGTTACCTTTTAGTCTCCAGTCCAACTCAACGCTGTCTGCTAGAAAGCGGATTTTCCCTTCCACCTCATTTTTACCTAGGTGATCTGTGGCTGGAATTTTAAATTGGATTGAAATTGGTTCGTTGGTAAGCATGGTTTATTCACGGTTTTTACTATCAATGGTAATGGTGACTGGGCCGTCATTGACCAAAGAAACTTGCATATTTGCTCCAAATTCACCAGATTCACAGGGCGCGCCTATCTGGTCGCCTAGTTTTTGTATGAATGTCTCGTACATGGGCGCGGCTTGTTCTGGGCGAGCTGCACGGATGAAGGAGGGGCGGTTCCCCTTTTTTGTGTTGGCGTAGAGGGTGAATTGGGAGACCACTAGAGCCTCTCCTTTGATGTCTACTAAGGATTTATTCATCAGTCCTTCAGTATCATCAAAAACGCGCATTTTGGAAATTTTGTTGGTGAGCCACTCAATGTCTTCCGCTGTGTCTGCAGCTTCAATGCCTAGGAGAACGAGAAATCCGGAAGCTATTTGTCCACTGATGGCACCGTTGATGGAGACTGAGGCTTTGGAAACTCGTTGTATGACTACACGCATGTTAGTTTAAGGTGGGGTTTGCTGGTGTGAGTGAAAGGATGTGGTGGAATGGAGATATTTCTCGCAGTGATTCAGCCCAGAAGTCTTCGACTAGTGAATTATTTAGTGAGGCTTTGCTACTGTAAGCTGTTATCCATGCCTGATTTTTTAATTCTTCATGTAGTTGCCCAGGTGTCCACTCCGAATGACCAGCGAAAGCGCGGACTAGATTTTCACGTTTGCGCATGGCTTCGATTGCTTGCTCGGCTGATATTCTGGTGCTACAGATCAGCGAATTGTTGCTCCACTCAAACACCGCGAAGTGGAGCTGGTCGCTTTCCACTGGGCCGCCGTAACTCACAGGAAGATGTGCGAGTTTAGAGAAGGTGTCAGATGCTATCAATTGGCCTACTGACTTCCCTGTTGGGTGGTTCAGAATGAGGCCTATTGAACTCTGCTTTTGAGCATGCTCGAGCATGTAAATGACACTTCTATCAAAACAACCATCGCGTAGGGACGGGGCGGCAATCAATAGATTTTTGCTCAGCTTGTTTTCAGGTACTTGGTTGTTGGGAATCTGCATCGCCTTCTAAGGCAAAGTAATCTTGAAACGTGAGTAGGGAAAGGGAGATTTATCGAATAATGCGCATTAGGTCTGTGCTGTTATCTAGCATGGTTATTTTTTGCTCCTTTCGCTTAGTGATGAAGTTTTATGAGTAATGCTGCAAATGCAGATTGCACCTCCCACAGTCTGAAAAGCTACTGTAGAGCTAGCAGGCATGTTTGCGGTGATTTCGTTGATGACGCAAATTATCTTCAGATTCTTTTGCTGTTTCTGCAGAATGTGACGGAGATAATGCTGATTTTACTGATTGGGTCATCGCATTACAATACCATGAGCTTAGCGAGGGATGTCGCTTGGTTAATAATGATTCCTTCTAGGTGCAATCTTTCTTTGCTACGGTTATAGTTATGAGAATGCCCGTGTGATGAGCGGAAACTAGCGTGTCAGTAATGGCATTCTCATTCGCCATGATGCTCGTGTTCCAAGTGGGTTATTGGTTGTCGTCTTCCAATATTATGATGAACAAATGACCCTCACTAAAGAATGGTTAGTAACGATGTACTATTCCATGGTGCAGGGAGTGGTGTTAGTCTGCTTCGATTTCCTCGGGAAGTTGCCGAATACAGAAGTGGAAGGAGATAAAAAGTGGGAGAGCTTACGGCTACTAGTAAAGGCTGGGGTTGTTACAAATTACTATTGGGCAACCTTTATGTAACGAGCTCTGTAGAGCTTTCTTTGGCCGTCTCCAAGGTGGCTATAATTACTGTACCAGACTCCACCACTATCTTCAGACTGAAGGAAAAATGTAGTAGAACCTTTGTGTTCGCTGCTCGGCTTCAGCATTTTCAATTTCACGCTCTGGCCATCATTAGTAATAACTTCAACTGGAATGTCGGCAATCTGGTCGATGAACCAAATAGATGAGCCGTCGAAGGTGAACTGTGTTTGGCTGGTATGCAGGCTGGCGAAATAGATTCTCGAGTCGGCATCAAGGTTGGCCTGAGTGGTTAGCCATGCTTCTGATGCCGCTCTATCAATTTTAAATTTGCCTATGATTTGGTCAGAGATCCCATTGGCGTGAAGCTTGGTGCCAGTAATTCTAGGACTGGAGGTCATCTCTTTCACGTCTGGGTTCATTTGCTCAACTAATAACGTGATTCCAAAGTAGGAAAGCACAACAAGTACGAGCATGATGTAAACGCGAGTCACAGATAATAAAAATAGCTGTTTAGAAGTTTACAGTAAAGTAGATGCCAGCATAGAGGCTGTCACTGCCAATATCGTTTTTGTCGAGTAATAGTGATGACCCTAAATAGGGGCTGATGGATATGCTTTGATCGATGTTGTAAGTGTAGCTGAGTTTTGCAAATGCGTCGTTCAGTCCATTTCTGCGGTAGTATTGATCGACGGCGCTGATGCCTCCAGTGAGACTGAAATAAGAATCGTCGTTGATGCGATGGTAGTAAATTGTTTCCAAATTTGCGTACCATCCCTCGGCTCCAGTGTCGTAGGCGACCCTGCCAGAGAAGTCGAAATGCTGGTTAAAGTGATAGATTGCGACGAGCTCAATATTAGCTCCATTTTCAAAAAATGTATTCGAGTACGAGCGATAGCTACCAGAGAGCGAATAGGTCATTGGGCCTAGGTCTTTGAGAAAGTCTACCCGTAGTCCTCCTTCTGTGAAGTCGCCGTCACCAATTTCAGAGCCAAACCAAGCAGCGGAATTTAAGTAAGTCGTGTTGTTGAATGCATATTGGGCCCCGAGTTGGAGGTCGATGCTGTCCTTGGCCAAGATGAAGCCTCGGTAGTTGTATTCGCTGCGGTATTGTGCAACTGCTTCGATTCCATATGGGATGTCATCTATTGCGCTAGATCCCGCTTGGCCAGCTGCGGTGAGAGGAAGGAGGCTGGTGAGGGCTATGAATGAAACTTTAAGCTTCGGTGACATTAGTGGATGGATATTGAGTATTCGTAAAAAGGCGATTGAAATTACTAACAAATCTCATTGAGCGCTGTCAATTGACATGTCGACTATCGCTTATAGCGATCAAACGAAGCTTTGATTTTATCAATGCCTTCGAGCACGCGAGCGTGTGGGCAACCGTAGTTGAAGCGGAAATGGTCCGGGGCTCCGAAAGCGGCTCCGTCATTGACCCAGACTTTAGCGTCTTTTTCTAAATACTGAGCAGGGTTCTTCATCCCAGCTTCACGGGTGTCGATCAGGGCGAGGTAGGTAGCTTCAATGTCAGGAATGCTGCAGCCCGGGAGTTCCGTATGCACGAATTGGGTCAGGGTGTCGCGATTCTTCTTGAGGTAGGTCAATAGTTCTTGGCGCCATGGCTCACCGTGTTTGTAGGCGGCTTCTGCAGCGTAGAATGCGAGGCAATTGATCTCGCTCAAGGTGTGGCCACGGGTTGCGCAAAAAGTACTGCGGACGGATGGGTTTTCAATGACAGCAAAGGCGTAGCCCATACCGGCGATGTTGTATGTCTTACTTGGAGCCTGAAGTACGACGAGCCTTTGGCGAAGTCGTTGAGGGAGGTTGAGAGCTGAGAAGAATGCTTGGTCAGGTTCGTTGAGGACTAGGTCGCAATGGATTTCATCTGAAACGAGTATCAGCTGGTGGCGATCGCAAAAGTCCGCAACTTTGACGATTTCTGCTTTGGTGAAGTTCCGCCCGAGCGGGTTTTGTGGGTTACAGAGGATGAAGATTTTAGTTTTGCTAGAAACTTGTTTCTCCATTTCTTCAAAGTCAAATGTCCACCGGCCTCCTTGGAGGATATGTGGGATGGCTATAGTGTCGATTTTAGCATCTTTTCCCACATGGAGGAATGGGTAGTAGACCGGTGTGCAAGTCATTAGGTTATCACCAGGTTCGGTGAATCCTCGAGCTGCCAGAGAGAGTGCTGGGACTAAACCTCCTAGGTGGACCAAAGCATTTTCCGAGATTGTGGCACCATGCCTGTTTTGAAGGTAGTTCAGCACTGCTTCAGAAATTCCTGCGTGAGCTTGGGCGTAGCCGAGAACGCCATGAGAGAGGCGGTCTTGAATGGCGTCTAATACGCAGGGAGGTGACACAAAGTCCATATCTGCAACCCAAAATGGGTCAAGTTCTGGGCGGCGGTCCCACTTGATAGAGCCAGTTCCACGACGAGTGATAATTGTGTCAAATTGCATGCGCCGATAGTGTGCCCGATTTGAAATTAGTCAACACTGCTGAGAGTGATACAGGCTAGGACGAGCAAGCAAAAAAATGCCGTAAAATATGTGAAAATTATCGAGAGTACTTTTGAGCTGCCGCCGTGATTTTTCAAATTAGCAGTGTCAGATCAATTGCCTAAAAAAGGCGCATCCATTGCTGGAAGCGCCTTTGGGTGGAGTTGAAAAGTCTAGTTAGACGTTCTGCGGGTTCATCTCTGACTCGAGCTCTGAGTCTAGCACTTCGCGGCGGAGGTTGATGCCGCGCGCTTTGCTGAAGATGTACACGATTGGTGATGCGATAAAGATCGAGGAGTAAGTACCTACGAGCACACCGATCATGATGGTGAAGGAGAACGCTTTGAGCGAAGCTCCACCGTAGAAGTAGAGAACTGCTACAGACACGAAGGTTGTCACAGAGGTGATCACTGTACGTGAGAGTGTTGTGTTGATCGCGGAGTTCATGACATCACGGACGTCGCCGGGCTTTGATTTGAGATCTTCACGTAAGCGGTCAAATACTACGATCGTATCGTTGATCGAGTAACCTGCGATAGTGAGGAAGGCACCCACATGGATGAGAGAGAGTTCCTGACCAGTGACGATGAGGATTCCAAGAGTAATGAGGATATCGTGCACGAGAGCAAGGAACGCACCGAGTGCGAACGAGAATTCAAATCGTAGCGTGATATAGATGAGAACACAGAAGATACCGAGGCTGAGAGCCCAGATCGCATTTTCAAGAAACTCACCACCGAGAGTTGGGCTAACAGCAGAGGTGCTAGCATCGACGACATAGTGGACGACTGGCTTGCCATCTTCATCGAGGATTTGCGTTTGTTTTGCTTCGAGTGCTTGTTTCTCGTTGAAGCCAGGAATCTGTGTACGCACGGCCTCGAGTAGTGATGGGCTGTCAGAACGTGTGGATTTGATGGTGAGGAAAGACTCGCCAGTTGCGGTCTTTTCTATCTGTGCTGAAGCAGCTTTTTCAGTTTCTACACTATCAATGATCTGTTGAGCACTTGACTGAGTGATGGTCTGACCAGCTGGGATTTCAAAGCGAGTCACGCTACCACCCACGAAATCAATTCCGAGCTGTGAGTCACCTTTGATGCCAAGAGAAACGAGGCCACCAAGGATCATCACGCTAGAAAGGGTGAAGGCGAGTTTGCGCTTGCCGAGGAAGTCTATAACCTTCTTAGGCACGAGATCCATGAATTTTACCTTCTTGAGTATGCCGGTGTCTTCACTCCATGCGAACATGACGCGGGTGCAGAGCAGGGCTGAGAGCATTGTTCCGAGGATACCCATTGTCAGGGTCACGGCGAACCCTTTGACTGAACCAGTTGCTTGCCAGAAGAGGATCAAGGCTGTAAGTAGAGTGGTTATGTTAGCATCGAAAATTGCAGAGAATGCTTTTTCGTAGGCCGCTTTGATCGCTGCGTGTAC
Source organism: Rubritalea sp. (assembly GCF_039830215.1). Taxonomy (NCBI): domain Bacteria; kingdom Pseudomonadati; phylum Verrucomicrobiota; class Verrucomicrobiia; order Verrucomicrobiales; family Rubritaleaceae; genus Rubritalea; species Rubritalea sp. The sequence goes on from NZ_JBDOPO010000307.1 coordinate 10,163, forward strand.
GGATTTGCCGTTTGCTAGCTCTTCACGCATGCGCTCGTAGACGAGAACGTTAGCGTCGACTGCAACACCAATAGTGAGGATGATTCCAGCAATACCAGGTAGGGTGAAGGACGCATTGAATAGCGCCATGGCCCCAAACAAGATGAGGATATTAAGCGAGAGACCTATAATAGCCACGATACCGGAGTAGCGGTAGTAGAGGAGAATAAAGACGATCGTGAGTGCGAGTCCTGCGAGTCCTGCATTGATACCTTGTTTTACCGTTGCTTCACCTAGTGTTGCGGAGATTGTGCGCTCGTCGATGATCTCGATGTCGTTCTCCATCGGATTGGAAAGACCTTTTGAGAGCTCTATACATTCCTCTAGGTTATCGAGACCTGTGATCCGGAAGTTGCTAGAGAGTATGGGGGATTCTCGGTTTAACGATGCAGCATTGATTACTTTTCCATCGAGGATTGAAACAATGAGGTCCACACCTGGTCTGAGTGTGCGGGTGAAGTCCTCCATCAGCTTGCCACCTTTTGATGTTAGCTCGATGTTAACGGATGTGTTGGTCGATCTGTCTGGCCAAGCGGCTGCGACTTCTTTTCCTGTGAGTGCTGGTTTGCGAGATACGAGGATATGGCGAGTTCCGATGACTTTGCCTTCTTCGTCTTTCACGTCCTGTGGGTAGGCTCGGTAGCCTGGGACAGTCTCTTCTCCAGCCGCAACGAGCCCTGCGAGTCGTTGTGACTGCGGGTGTGCTTTATGGATAGTGAGTTTAGCAGTGGTAGTTAAGATCTTTTTAAGAGCTTCTGCATCTGCTGGGTCGATATTAGGAATCTGGATTTCGATGCGATTTCCTTGTACGGAGACCGGTGCATCGAGAGTTCCTGATTCATTGAGACGCTTTTCAAGAATGCTCTTGGCTGTGTCCATCGCAGAAGGTGTGAGCTGGATTTCATCACCAGTTTCTTCATCGATGTTAGGCTGAACTTCGATGATGAATGCTGAACCGCCGACGATTTCGATACCGCCTTGGAGGTTGTGGGCTTCACTGAAATCTTTTTTCCCTGAAACAACCTGCATGAGGTTAGAAGGAGAAATAATAGCGAATAGTGAGAAGATGGCGATGAGGAGAACGATGGCTGAGCCAACGTTGCGCTTCACTCTATCTTTATCCGTAGCGAGGTACCAGAATAGCAAAATGAGAATGGAAACTCCGGAAAAGAGCACCATAGTAGTGTCGCTGCTTGGTGATGAGGCGAGTAGTGTTGTCATGAGAATATACTTCTGCAATTTGCTAGAGGTGAAGTAGTACGCCTCTAGCTACTGATGCTTTAAAAATCAGCCGAGAACTCATGAACTTCTTTTAGCCCCTCGTCAATCGCTAGTTGAGCGAATTTGGCTAACTTAGGGAATATTCTAGTAGATAATGACTAGAAATTTTAAGCAATCGCTATAGTAACGAGCCCGAACCAGTGATGAGAATACTTCTGGCTTGAGAAGTTATTCAGCATATGGGTCGTATTTACAGGCCAATTGCACACTATGTGGCAGTTGATGAAAATCAATTCCACGGGCACCGTGACGGTGTTTAATAGTGATGCCTGAATTACTTACTTTGATGACTTCAACATTTTGATAGCGTGTGCCGTCGCGGAGTGTGAGTGCAGAGAATTTTTTGTTGAGAATCGCTTTCCGTGCAGTTTTGCGCTCATAAGCAGCTTTTTTTGCTAGAGCTTTAGCAGTGAAGTCGGCTTCCTTTTCTTCAATTAGCTGGCGTTTAGCTTCTGCTTCATCGAACTTCCGTTTGATTTCTAGTTGGCGGTATTCGAGCTCTAGCTTTCGTTTCCGGGCTTCCTGCAGTTCTTCCTCGTATGCAGCATGCTTCTTTAGAATGACCTGCTTGCGTTCGTCTGCGAGCGCCACATTCCGCGCCTCTTCACTCTCCTTACACGAGCTAAAGAGGCTGCATAGAGCTAGAAATAGGATTGTCGAAGAGCGTGCCATAATGAGGATATGAAAATGTCTTAGGCACTTCTTACACAAGTTTGGTTATACTTTTCGAGATTTTTTCGATAGAAAATCCCTTAGCGATTTTTCACGCATGAATGGAGTTCAGTTTGCCATCGTTGGAACTTCATTTAGCTATGCCACTTCGGGAGCCACTATTTGTGCTGGTTCCAAAGTCATGCTTAGTCGAAGCTCAGGTCCATGTAGATGTCACTCATCATTCCTTTACGCTGTTGCGTTCCGCTATCGTTCGTTCATGCAGTGTAGTTGAATGACGAATCAGCTAATGTTTGAGTTGAAACTAGAGTGATGATGGCTTAAGATTATGTGCTAGCATTGTCTTTAATATACCCCAGATAAAGGGCGGCAGCCATTTAAGTACGAGATTCGTTGCTGAAACATAGGCTTATGAGTCTACCGTTGTCAGGTTGCTCCAAGAACTTCAGCGAGATCCGGCATCTGAATTTGCTCCAGAAGTCGGAGAGTTAATCGCTGGCAGGTCTGCAACAAAAGCTGCTGCCTTTCGGGCTAGTATTGATTATACTAGGCTGTAAAAGTTCTCAATTCCACCTTTTCCCCACTAACATACGGGGCGCAAAAAAAATAACCTGCGGATTCGAGTTCCTTGCTGATTCTATCATGTCTTGCAAATTCAAGACCGCTATCACAGGTGCAGGTCTCTAGTCGATAAGCCTTTAACTTCTTGATGATTGCCCTGGCTATAGAGTCACTGGTCTTATTCTCTGGCTTGCTCAAAAATCTCGCAAGCCTCTATTGCTCTTCCATCGGAGCAGAGCTTTGAGGTATTCTTCTTACTTTTCTTTTCATCTCTGAGTTGAAACCTCATGGAGACAGGAATAAATACCAGCGCTGTCACAAACATTAGCCCAGTGAAGAACCAAAAGTAGTTAGCTCCCTCTAGTTTGTACATGCCGCCAGCTATATAGCGGCGTGTGAAATGCTCATTGTCAAAGTATACGTGCTCAGATTTTTCGTTGAAACCGAGTGCCTCTTTCCGTTGTTCTAGCCAGGTTACTTTTTTCGGTGAACTGTCATTATGCTCGGCACTTTCTTGGTACTCAACCACGATTCCAGTGTCCCATTGGGTAAGCGCAATTTTGTCTGGGCCAATTGATGTGATACGGAAGGTGTTTCCATTCATCAATCGGTAGATCATTGGGTTTCCCCAGGGGTCCTTTACTTCACTGATGAGCTGGGTTCCGGCTCCTGTTATCGGGATTTTACCTTTGGAGGAGAGTATTTTTTGTTCGATGATTTTAGCGGCCTGAAGCAAGGATTCTTCAGCTGGAACGTCGCGCTTTTTGATCACGCCTTTGTCAGTGAAGTGGGTGACGATGTCGTCATCCGTTCCCAAAACTCCATCAAATCCTTCATAACTATGGCTGAACCATGTTTCGTGGTGGGCGGAGGCTCTAACCTCAGACGCCTCGAGTAGCTTTTGAGCCTCTGAGCTTTCTTTGGAAAGCGGGCTTCGAGTTTGAATAAAGTGGTTGATTGTCCCCGTGATGGCATTGCCCAAGGCCACGGTGAGGAGGAAGATGGACATAATCATCGACTTCATACTTTTAGGCGCCTGTGTGTAAGCAAACTCAAGGCAGACTATAGACACCATGATTTCAGCAGAGGTGAGGAGAGCGTACGCTAGAATCTGCCATGCAATGCTAGGGCGCTGGCCTACATCGATCCACTCTTGAATCATTGCGGAGCAACCAAAGGCGATCACTGTAATGAAGAGGCCAATCCCGATTTTACGTAGAGGGTTGAGTGGCCACACTTTGTTAACCAACGGGTAGATAACATAGGTGAAAAACGGGATGAGGATAAGGATGAGGAAGGGGTTAGCAGCCTGGACTTGAGAGGGAAGAATGTTGTATCCAAAGAGAACTCGATCCATGTCGATCGCTTGAAACACCCAGCTCGAGGCTGTTTGATCAAAAAGAGCCCAGAAGATAGGAATGAAGAAGAAAATGCTGCAAAGTTTTGCCGTGGTTTGGATTCCCTCACCTGAAAAAAAATCTTTGGTGAATTGTGTTCCTGCTGCTGGGATGTGGACAAACTTCTTACTGCCAAACCAAAACGTTAGGGTTGCCAGAGCCATCAATGAGCCTGGAATTCCGAACGCCCAATGCGGTCCATACCATTTGAGTATCCACGGGATAAATAAGTTAGAGAGAGCTGCTCCCAGATTAATAGAGAAGTAGAACCAGTTGAAAACCTTGGTGAGTAGGTGCTGGTTGTTGACTCCGAACTGGTCTCCTACATGGGCTGAAACACAGGGCTTAATACCGCCACCACCGATGCCAATGAGTCCGAGACCAGCGAGTAACCACCAGTTAGCAGGGCCGGCAATTCCCATCAATGCTAAGGCTCCGTGGCCAAAACAGTAAACGATAGAGAGCCAAATGATTGTTTTGTACTTCCCTAAAAAACGGTCAGCGATGATAGCCCCCAATAGTGGAGTGAGGTAAATAAAACTGACAAAGTAGTGCTGGTTTGCATTTGCTTGAGCTGAACTCATCGGATCACTCGCGGTGCTCCCCATGAGGTGGAGGTACTGAGTCATAAAGACCACCAAGGCTGCCTTCATCCCATAAAACGAGAAACGTTCGGCAGCTTCGTTACCAATGATATATGGGATGCCTTCTGGCATCTGGTGGGTCTCACTTGCCGTGGATTTAGCCATGTCCCGTATCCTTTTGTAAAATGAGCACCAGGGCCAGAGAAATATTCACAAGCGAGAGAGTGTACCGAAGCTGGCACAAGTCTCAGCTGGATTAGCGAAATGTAGGCACATTTTTTGGTGTCAGAATATCCATAAGCTCTGCGATGCTCTTCGCGATATACTTTGGCGAGACCGAGGAGAGCTGGTCAAGATTATGATACCCCCAAGTCACAGCGATTGAGCTGATTCCCGCATTGCGGGCGGTGACAATGTCGATGGTCGAGTCCCCGATGAGAACCGAGTTGTTACTAGAATGGCCAAGCTCGCCAAGGAGTTCGTGAACCCCTGACGGGTCAGGTTTTTTTGAGACTCCTTCACGTTGACCTAACACGAGGTCGAAAGGTGTATTTGGGAAAAAATGTTCCACCATTTCAGTAGTGAAGGAATGTGGTTTATTAGAGAGAATACTCAATGAACAGCCTCTTGACTTCAGTGAATGAACCAAGTCTTGGATGCCCTCAAACACATGGGTGCCAGACTTCCAAGCTGTTGGGTATTGCTTAAGAAAAATCTGGTGAATCTTCTCTATGGTTTCTTCAGATTGGTCTGCCGCAGCACGCGCGCATAAAGTGTGAGAACCGTCACCGATGAAGGTTCGGACTGCACCAGTACTGTGAGTCGGCAGCTTGTGCTCAGCTAAAGCTGTATTGAGGGCAGTCGCAATCCCAGGGAGGGATTCGATGAGGGTGCCATCAAGGTCAAATATGATGTGAGAATACATAGAATAGGTGTGGGCGCGGAGATGATCACGGATTTTGCTAAGGCGCAAGAAGCGAAAGGTCCAAATTCTCTGAATCCTCTTTAGCGTTGTCATTCCTGTAGAGATGAGAATGATGGCTAACACTAATGTTACCTGAGCTAAAAACTGATATCCCCGGTCCGCGTTCGCTTGCCCTAGCGGCTGAGCTTCGCAAGTACGAGAGCCATAATGTGACCTACGTCGCCGAGGATTGGCCCATCTTTTGGGAGCGTGCTGAGGGAAGTTGTGTATGGGACGCTGACGGCAACCGTTTTATTGATGTCACCAGCGCCTTTGGAGTCGCGGGCCTTGGTCACACGCACCATCCAGTACGTGAAGCAATGGTTGAGCAGAGTGCAAAGCTGATGCATGCCATGGGCGACGTCCACCCAACCGAGCTCAAAATAGCAGTCTGCAAGCGCTTGTCCACCATGACATTCGAGCGTTGGGGGCTGGGTGTCGGGAAAACTGTCCTAGCGAATTCGGGCTCGGAATCGGTAGAAACAGCACTGAAGACAGCATTTATTGCAACTGGTAGAGCTGGTATAGTACATTTTGAAAATGGCTACCACGGACTAGGCTACGGAGCATTGCTCGGGGGTGGGTTTGATAAATTTCGTGGGCCTTTTGATCCACAGCTTGCAGATGTGCGCTACCCTATTGTTTTTCCTTCGACCAAGGAGGACTTAGTCCAACTCAAATTGACGCTTGAGGCTTTGCCAGCCGGAATGATTGGAGCGTTGTTAGTTGAGCCTATTCAAGGACGCGGAGGCAAAGTTGTTCCGCCTATGGGCTTTCTTAAAATTCTCCGAGACTGGGCTGACTCTAACGATGTGGTCTTGATCTTTGACGAGATCTATAGCGGATTCAACCGAACGGGCCGGCTTTTCGCCTGTGAGTGGGAAGGAGTTTTTCCTGATCTCATTTGTGTGGGGAAAGCCCTGAGCGGCGGCTATCCGATTTCTGCCTGCATTGGTAAGGCATCGATCATGGATAAGTGGCCAGTGAGCCCCGGAGAAGCACTGCATACGAGTACATTCCTCGGTAATCCAGTAGGTTGTGCCATGGCAGTGAAGGCGCTTGATATTCATCAGGATCCGTCAGTAGCCATTGATGTAGAGCGGCAGGGGCGTGAGTTGAAGGCGATGCTAGAAGATCTGGATTCTGGGCTCATTTATGAGGTGCGAGGTCGAGGCTTGATGGTAGGTGTAGAACTCCGTCATTCAGATGGTCGTCCAGCGGGAGATATAGCGGGGCACTTGTTAGGTGTAATGCTCAAGCGTGGAGTGGTGATG
>NZ_JBDOPO010000054.1:0-3753 GCF_039830215.1 Rubritalea sp.
ATGAAGCGAACTTTAGCTAGCTTTGTACTCTTCAAATACCTTGGCGCTGAGTGTATGCATCTCTTCGTTCTATATCTAGCGATGGCAGATTTTGTGCTGAGTAGTTAGTTGCCGAATTAAAGCCCTGCCCAAATCTGTTATTTTACAGCCTCAATGGCTTGGGCGATGAACTCGAGAATTTCTTTACGTCCTAGTCCATTCGGCGAGGCACTGACGTAGGTGCGTGGAGCTGCGTCACACCATTGGAGCATCTCATTATGGAAGGCGTCGATGTTACGCTTCACTGCTCCGGGTTTCATCTTGTCAGCCTTGGTAAAAACTAAGACAAAAGGAACCCCAGTTTCCATCATCCAGCGAGTGAATGCTAGATCGATGTTTTGCGGCTTGTGACGTGAGTCGATGAGAGCGAAGACACAAGCGAGATTGTCGCGGTTTGCTAAGTAGTCGGAGACGAATTCGTTGAACTTATCTTGCTTCTTTCCTGACACTTTGGCGAAACCGTATCCTGGAAGGTCAACGAGGTGCCACGCGTCATTGATCCGGAAAAAGTTGATCATCTGAGTGCGACCTGGGGTTTTCGACACGTCAGCGATTGGCTTGCGCTGGTTGACTAGCGAATTTATGAGTGAGGACTTCCCGACGTTGGAGCGGCCAATGAAGGCGAACTCAGGAAATTCTGGATTTGGGCACTTGTCTAGTTCAAGGGCACTCGTCTGGAAGGACGCATTGTGAATTTGCATAAGCGAGTTTTTACAAATCAACTCGCTCCAGCCGAGCAAAATTTTTAATTACGGCTCTTTGTCGGTAGAATGCGAGATGTCAAAGCGGATATAAATGACAATAGATGCCTATAGAATGAAGATCGGCTGATTCAATATTCTAGGGAATAATAGTTTAGACGGGTGCGGCGAATTACTCGGCAAGCTGTTTTTATTACAAAAGCACTTAAACCAAAATACTAACGCTCTCCGAGAGACTGAGTGTGGAGTAATCTATCGCATGAATACATGCAGTAAAAACCGACCTAACTCTCAACTAAAAAACAATTAGTAGCCTCAGCCCTATGCTAAATTAACATTGATAGACAAAAATTTGCGCAGTCCCTGAGAGGGGGGATGGCCTTTTTGTTGAGATGAGAATTGTTACTTCTCGAGACGAGTTTTTAGGAAGTCACTGAAGTAGTCAGGGGTGAGGAGCTCACGTGTGACGTAAGGCGTCGAGTCTCCAGGTACATAGAGCACGTTGACTGGGATTGCTGAGCGATTGAGGTTATGTATAGCTTTCGTTGCCTCTGGGTATTTCTTTGTCATGTCAGCTTTCAGGGTGACGACACCTTTATCAAACATGTATTGACGGACTTCTGCAGTGTATGCAGATGCCTTGTTTGTCTGGCATGTGAGGCACCATTTTGCTGTGAAATCGATATAGACGGGGGTGCCTTCGGCTAGAAGTTCTTCCACGCGGCGGGGTGACCACTTTTCCCAGCTAAGATCAGCCACGGCACTTTCAGCAGCGGCTAATTCTGGATCTTCTGGTGCAGGAGGCATAGCAAGTACGGCACCTCCGGCAAGGAAAAGTAGCGCTAAAATCTTAGCTTTGATTCTTGTTCCATTGGCTTTGGCTGGAGTGTCCCAGCGGCCATAGATCCAACCAGCTGTCGCGATAGATGTGATACCGAGCATGATAGCTAAACCTTTTTGTCCTTCTTCGCCGACCTGACCGTTGTATACCCAGACGAGGTAACCAACGGTGGCAAAGAGTAGGAAGGACATGCCTTGCTTAAAGGATTCCATCCATGCTCCCGGGCGTGGAAGCTTGTTCACAAGCGCAGGGAAGAATGAAAGAGTGATGTAGGGGAGGGCTAGACCAACACCCATCATCAAGAGTGAGAGGAAGAATAGTGGACCATCAAATTTCCAGGCGGCACCAATAGCTGGCCCGAGGAACGGGGCTGAGCAAGGAGTGGCGATGACAACGGCGAGGACGCCAGAAAAGAAGGAGCCTGAGATACCATCTTTATGAGCGAGGTTACCACCGACGCTGGTAGCCATGGCGCCGATCTCGAAGAGACCAGCCATGCTGAGAGCCAGCAAGAGCATGACGACTAAAAGGACGAAAACGACCCATGGCTCTTGAAGTTGAGCTCCCAGAGTTGTGGTTGCTTTGAGAGGGTAGAGTATGGCGGCTAGGATAAGGAAACTAGCTAGGACTCCCGTGGTGAATGCTATGCCGTGGAGTTTGATTTTCTTTTTGTCTTCACCTGCCTGTTGCACAAACCCCATGATTTTAAGACCAATCACAGGGAAGACACAGGGCATGAGGTTGAGGATGAGTCCTCCTAACAGAAGGGAGCCTAGAATCACAACAACTCCGAGTTCACCTTCCTCGGGTTCTACGTTTTCGCTGTTAGCCGCTGGCGTAGCAGCGCCTTCGGCAGAACCGTTGAATGAGACATCGATCCAGAAAGCATGATTTTTTGAGCCCTCAACATCTGATGCTGTGTAGAGAATACCTCGAAGGTTGGTTTGCTTGGGGCCTGGCTTGCCGCCAAGTCTATTTCCCATGTTACGAGTAGCAGAGAATGTGTGCTTGTCACCATCGTGAGTGACCGAGCGTGTTGCTTGGACATCGATCTGTTTGTCGTACTCAAAGAATTCGAGGTCTTCTGGAAGCTTGCCTTCGATGGAAAGAGTGATGCCGTCGGTAGTTTCCGAAGCTGAAATTTTCCAGTCCTTAGGAAGATCTTTAGTTGGGAATGACTGGAGGCGGTAGTCGTCTACTTTTGTGTATTCGGCGTTTCTAACTGCGGTGTCAGCAATGGTGAGTGAGAAGGTAAATTCTTGGCTGTTAGGTGGGAGACAACTCGAGTCATCACAAACCTGCCACGAACTATCGAACGTGAATTCAACCTTGTCGCCTACGTTAGCAGATTTTGGTGCAGTTATTTCAGTAAAGAAGTAGTTTGTCCCTTCGTAGCCGTATACTTTCGCTCCAGAAAAAGCGAATTCGTGTGGGGCTGAGAAAAGAAGCTCTGATGCAGTCCAGCCATCGGGTAATTTCCATTCGGCAGATGGAATGATGGACGTGCCCAGCCCGTCGTTTATAAAGTAGGAATGCCAATGATCATCGTGCGTGAGTTCTACAGCAACGCTGAACGTTTGGCCAGGAATGACACTGGTGTACTCAGGGAATAGTTCCGCTTGTGTTTTGGGTTCCCCAAATTGTGCTCGGAGAGGGCTCGTCATGATGGCCAAGATGGCTATGATTGCGGACAAGTAGCTGTGGTTCATTGTTTGGGATCGATTGTTAATGTCTAAAACAGCTGCTGATTTAAACAGTGGCTATCTTTATGTGAGGGAAATATGTAGGGAGCTTATTCCCGTAATTTTATCCCTATGACAGAGTCATCTCATAGGGTATTCGATTTAAGGGCTCTTCACGCGCTATGCATGACGGTTAGAAGTGATAAACCCGAAGAAAGAAGGCTTTGAGGGGTGAAGACCATAATTATCAATGCTTTATGTTCTTTCGAAGGGTATGTCGTTGACGAGATTGAGTGTGCAGAGAGTTTCGCACAATTAAAACTCTGCATCGATAAGCGGTTTCCCCCCAAATGTCGAGCCTGAGTAGAAGTTTGTGTTATTGGTCGCATATATAAAATACGACCAATGAAGAAAAAACAAAGTGAGTCAGACAAGGCGTTGGAGACATTTTTCAACGATTTTATCGCATAGCAGAAGGCAGCAGGGGCTA
>NZ_JBDOPO010000224.1:0-3750 GCF_039830215.1 Rubritalea sp.
TGTTTTTTTTGTGAAAATTCGTCATATTTTTGTTGAATTTTCTTTATGGCCAGTATGCACTTGTGAATCGGCAAAACTAGCTTAGTGTAAATGTCTAGATGTCCCAGGTAGACATGTTAGAGGCATAATTTAACCTGTATCAAATAGAACAATGTTACTCAAAAAGACTAAATTGGCTCTTCGTGTAAACGACGAGAACCTAAATCATCATTTATGGAACAATCGTGGAGTATGGTGGTGTCACCTTACAGTACACAAGGCAGATGCTACAGCTGAGCGCTTGCGTTTTTCTCTCAAAACTCGCGATGTCAAACTGGCTCGCAAGAGGCGAGATAATATCTTTCAAGATATTTCGGAGCACTACGATATTGCGGCATAGATGATCATTTTTCTTCCAAAACCTGCATAGCTTAAAGCGATGCGGGTTTTGTTTTTGGGGAGCGGGAACTTTGCTAATGGATTTACACCATTGTTGTTTTGCTTCATTTAATTCAGCGCTCCGGGGCTCAATTGGTTGAGCGCTTGTACTGTATCACCCTCGGAAGATTTGAAGAAAAAGGACTCAGAGATTGCTGAATGGACCCAGTCCTTGGCTGATTGAACAGCGTCGGGGATAGCAAGGCCTTTGGCTATATTAGCCGTGATGGCGGCTGATAGTGCGCATCCAGTGCCGTGGGTGCTTTCGATCTCCACAGTTGGAGCACTGTAGAGGTATGGTTTTCCTTCATGCCAAAGTACATCGACTCGGTTGTTTTCAGCTGGTAGGTGTCCCCCTTTGACTAGGCAAGAAATGTTATAAATCGAACTAATCTCTTTTGCTGCGCCTTCGAGTTGGTCGAGTTGGGTGATGTCTTGATTGAGTAGAACTGAGGCTTCCGCGAGATTTGGAGTGACGAGTTGAGCGAGGGGTAGCAGTCGGTTGATGTAGGCATCTACTGCGTCATCCTTAAGCAAGTGGGCGCCTGAAGTGGCAACCATGACTGGGTCTACGATGATGGGAATCGGTTGTTGTTGGAGAATCTCAGTGATGGCAACGATGTGGGACTTGGAGTAGAGCATGCCAGTCTTGATCGCTTTGATTTGATACGTTTCTAGTAAAATACGTATTTGATCTTGGAGGATAGCGAGGGGGATTGGGTGGATTGAAATGACTTGGTTTGGCGTTTCAGCAACAACGCAAGTGATGGCGGTGAGTCCATGTGTGCCAAAATAAGAAAAGGCTTTGAGGTCAGCCTGGATTCCAGCCCCTGATGAGCAATCAGAGCCTGCGATAGAGAGAACAACTTGAGGTTTATGCATAGCTAACTTGTTGAGTAGGTTGTTTGGCGAAGTCCTTGATTATCGCTGCGCATTCAGCACTGGCTGATTGCAGTATAAGGTGTGGACCATCTAACCAGTGTGTGGTCGCATGCTCATAGCGCATGCGCAACTGATTTTGTGTCTCCCAAGGAATCATGTTATCGTCAGATGCTTGGAGGATGAGCATGGGAAGGTTTTTGAGACATGGGCTATCAGATGGCTGGAGGCTCAGGATAGCTCGGACACGTTGACTTAGAATTTTAGATGGTATCTTAGAAACAGTTTTTTTGAGTTCTGTGACTTGTCGTTCAGAAGCGTCATTACCAATAAGGAAATGTCTGAGGGTCCGTTTTGGAGGGCTGAGCATGAAGAGTGGCCGAAGAGGTAAGAGTGCTAAATTGGGGGTTGTCGGGGATGCACAAAAGCTTGCAGCGAGAACCAAAGATTGAACTGACTCTGGGAAACGTTTTGCGAGTCGGAGGGCTAGGGGACCCGAGAAACTTTCGGCTATGATGAAACGCGGGATATCCCAGTCGATTTCCTCTATTAGCCAATTTTCTAACAATTCATAAGATTGGGGAATGGAAGTAGGGTACTCGATACATTCGGTCAGAACGTCACCGAGCTCTTTCACCAAGGGGGGGAAGAGTGTGGCGTCGCCATGAAGGCCAGGTAGAAGAGTGTGTGTGACTTGCATAAACTGTGAGTCTAGTACGTGTGTCGGAGAATAGATCTCACATCCTATCAGAGAAATTTCATATTGGTGACAATTTTCTCACACAACCGGGCGCTGACGCAAATCCTTGAAAGTTAACCTACTGTCTGAGCTAGGCAGCCGGGGCAATCTTGAACCCAGTGGTTAGGTGACTTTTCCGTAAGCTCTGGTGAGTGATCAGTGGTGCAGAGGTCTGGATTTCCAAGGGTGTTACGCTGATGGAAGGTGCAGCCTTTCGGTGGGCTAGTTAGAGAAGGGGGGAGGCCGGGAATAGTGTAGAGTCTTTCTCCTTTACTGTGGGTAGCTGGGATGGACTTCAATAAGGCACGCGTGTAGGCGTGCATCGGGTTTTTGAATAAGTCGGTAGTGCTAGCATTTTCAACAATCCTGCCAGAGTACATGACATTGACGTGGTCACAGACCTGAGAAACGACACCTAAGTCGTGGGTTATCATGATGACTGCTGTGCCGAGTATCTCTTGGCGCTCCTTGATGAGGTCGAGCACTTGTTTCTGAACAGTAACATCGAGTGCTGTGGTGGGCTCGTCGCAGATAAGTAGCTCTGGGCGTGTGATGAGAGCCATAGCGATCATTACGCGTTGGCGCATACCACCTGAAAATTCATGTGGGTATGAGTAGATACGTTTTTCCGGCTCAGGGATTCCAACTTCAGCTAAGGCTTCAATGGCGCGATTGAGTGCCGCTTTGCCTTTGATGCCTTCGTGGATTTCAAGGGGTTCTGTTAGCTGTGTGGAAATTTTTAGAAAGGGATTGAGAGAAGTCATTGGGTCTTGAAAAATCATGGAGATTCTCTTCCCCCTAATTTTGCGAAATTCCTTTTCAGATGCGTTAAGGAGGTCGATATTTCTGTCGAATATGGCAGAGCCAGAATGAATTTTTCCAGGAGGAGTGGGTATCAGGCCAAGAAGGGAATAGCATGAAACTGACTTCCCTGATCCAGACTCACCAACAATGCCGAGGGTTTCACCGGAGTCGACGGAGAAAGAAACGTCTTCGACTGCTCGCACGATGCCGTTGCGTGTGTGAAATCGGGTGGTGAGATTAGAGACTTTAAGCATGTTTTCGAATTCTGTCGGGTGTCTAGTAGCCTGTGGCAGGTAGAGGTATGCAGTAGTTACGGGTTACCATCAAGGATCTTACTTCCGAGACAATAAAAAAGCACAGCAATGGTTGCTGTGCTTTATCGGGTGGCTGAGAACTCCTATCAATTCACGCTGATAGAGCAGCTGAGCAGGCAATCAATGACATCTGCTGACTGATAGGAGTACTTATTTCTTCTCATTATGGCTGAAATGCTCGACATGCCATCTCCGCAGATAATCAGAGTGGGCTCAATGTAGGAATCTTGGGTTTCAGTTTTGCGAATTTGTGCAAGTTCAATGTTTGCCAACAGGCTATTACAAAGACATTTTTCTGCCGACCGAGTCTTCGATTTTCCCGCCTTTTTTTACGTATTCTTGTGGGTCTTCAGCTTTGCAACGCCGACCGAGGGTGCCGTCTTCGCGTTCGTAGGATTCGCGCAAAAATCCCAAATCACATTGGCGGCAGCGATCTGCGTAGATCTCGGGGTTCACCTCAGAGTGAATCTTTATGGGTTCGTGGGGAATGATGGAATTAATAGCTTGGACTATTTGGGGAATAAAAAATTGAAGGTTGAAATTAAGACTTATCTTGCTCAGACTCATGGGTGGTTAGTTCCCAAGGCTGCTGTTGGC
>NZ_JBDOPO010000087.1:0-16880 GCF_039830215.1 Rubritalea sp.
CGTGCGCCACAGTAAGTTAAATGCCTTCAAGGCAAACGATGGCAGTTGGTTCATCATTGATCAAGTCTATGGCAAGCACGAATTCATTGACTAGGCCATCGGACTAAACAAAGACGGTTCAATCAAAGGGGTCGAAGTTCTCACTTACCGTGAGAGCTACGGCCACCAAATCCGCAATGTAAAGTGGCGTGCACAACTACGCGGCAAGACACATTCGTCTCCGGTGAAGATCGACAAAGATGTAAAAAACATCTCCGGAGCCACCCTATCTTGCGTACACATCGTCGACGGTGCACGCAGGATGCTTCACACTTGGCAACAAGTGCTTTCGAAAATCTAAAGGGCTTCTCATGGCATACGTTCAACGCTGCAAGCCGCTGTTAGGCACTTTCGTGGATATATATATCGAGGCTGATTATCCGGATGAAATCACCCTTGAGCTAAGTATCAGGGCATTTAATGCGGTCGAGCGAGTTCATAAACTAATGGGCTTTCACTCTCCTGAGAGTGAGGTATCTGCAATCAATCGATTAAATCCAGATGAGCCACTAAAGATTTCTAGTGAGACCCTTGAGGTGCTTCAATTGGCGCTTGAACTAAGCGACATAACAGATGGACTATTTGACATCTGTGTGGGCGCCAGCATGGTGGCTAATCGCTTCCTACCAAAACAAGATGGGAATGCATCAATAGATCTCACTGGCAACTTTAAGGACATTTCTCTCGATCACATCGAAAAGACCATCACTCTCAAGCAACGGGTTTGTATCGACTTAGGCGGCATAGCTAAGGGGTTCGCAGTTGACCAAGTTTTTAAAGAACTAGAGACAGAGAACATTTCTCAGATGATCGTTAATGCTGGTGGAGATCTTCGCATGCTACATTTTTGTGGTGAGCGTGTCGCATTAAGGCCCCATAGAGGAAGTGGATCAATCACTCTAAAAATGGTCAGCCCAGCTCTAGCCAGTTCAGCAAATACCTTCAGTGAATCTAACCGTGCCAGTTTCATAATCACTCCAGAAACAGGTCACCCACTGGAGGACTCTCGTTGTATTTCGATTCATGCTCTAACATGTATGCAAGCCGATGCTCTCACAAAGGTTTGTTTTTTAGTGAAAGAACATCAACTCCGAGACGACATACTTGAGAAATTCGAAGCGTCTCTATGCATTAACTAACTGCAGATTTTATGTTCCGAGTTCACACCAAAATGTCATGGGGCTTCAAGGCCATATTAGGCACTGCTATCCTGACTAGTTGGACCACGGGTCTAGGCTTTTATATATTGAATAACTACATGGAGGTGGAAGGTGATTTTGGCCCCGAAAAACACCCGTTTCAATTCAGCTTCCTCAAAGTGCATGGCGCATCAGCTTTCGTGATGCTGGTCATATACGGTTACCTTCTCGCCTCCCATGTTCCAATAGGACTGAAAGCCAAACGAGAGAGAATGTTAGGGTTATTACTAACATTCACACAGGCTCTCCTCATCTTCACGGCATACTATCTATATTATGGAAAAGATGAAGATCGTCGTGAGTTGATGGCATGGACGCATTTTAGCATAGGGTTCTTTTACCCGATGATTATCGTCCTCCACATTTTTGTCGGTCGTAGAAGCTCACGGCAACGGAGGATAAAAAGGAAAGAAAAAGCTAGATTAGGTTCAATCAGCTAAAATGAATTGCGGCAGGCTGAAGAACAATCTACCGCCAAGGGCTTTGCGCCGTTCCTTCCGGAGATTATTCCACTGTCACACTTTTTGCAAGGTTCCTTGGTTGGTCAATCGAGCAACCGCGTAGTCGAGCGACATGATAGGAAAATAGTTGAAGAGCCACAGTGGCAACAACTGTCGCAATATAATGCGGGCAATCAGGCACTTCTATGACCCAGTCACAAGCAGCTTTAGCCTCCTGGTCACCCTCTGTGATCACACCGAGAACAGGGGCTTTACGTGCACGACATTCCTCCACATTCCCGACCGTCTTTTCTTTACCCGGGCCACGATTCATCAATGCCACAACTGGCATATTCTCATCGAGCAAGGCTATTGGCCCATGCTTCAGTTCAGCAGCATTATATGCCTCGGCATGGATGTAAGAAATTTCCTTAATCTTTAGCGCACCTTCGAGAGCTACTGGGTACATGTAGCCACGGCCAATATAGAACATGTGTGCACATTCAACAAAGTTTTTGGCGACTTCAGCGATTGCATCATTTTTTTCTAGCACAGTCTGCACAAGAGCTGGGATACCGAGGATATTACGGCTGATTTTCACTCCATCTTCACGCGACATTCTGCGACCACGTGCAAGCTTCAAAGCCACCAGCAGGAGCACTGATACCTGACAGGTAAATGCCTTAGTCGAGGCCACACTGATCTCTGGACCAGCGTGTAAATAAATACCTCTTCCAGCTTCACGGGCGATGGTAGAGCCCACCACATTGACTAAGCCTGCCACAAGTGCACCTTTATCTATAGCCTCCCTAACAGCAGCTAGAGTATCAGCGGTCTCACCCGACTGACTGATAGCAATCACAAGGTCCTTACTGCCCACGATTGGGTTTCTATAGCGAAACTCAGCTGCTTGTTCGACCTCGCCCAGCATTGCTGCAAAGTTTTCGACAGCGTATTCTCCGACAAGTCCCGCATTGAGTGAAGTTCCACAACCAACAATCAACAACCTCTGAAAGTCGACAAGCTCGCGCGGGCTCAGCCCCAATCCAGAAAGAATTGCTGTACCACGGTCTTCGTCAATTCGTCCACGGATAGCGTTGCGAATAGCTTCAGGTTGCTCAAATATTTCTTTAAGCATGTAGTGGTCATAACCTCCTTTTTCGGCCGCGTCTTCAGACCAATCAATTGATGCTAGATCGCGTTGTACTGGGACAGCATCGAGGGTGCGCACATCAACTTTACCACCTTCAACAATAGCGATGTCATTATCGTCGAGATAGATTGCTTGGCGGGTGTGGCTGATAATTGCAGAGGCATCCGATGCCACAATCGTTTCATTCTCACCTAGCCCAATAACGATTGGTGATCCCCTGCGAGCAACCAATAATGTTCCCGGTTCATCCGCGCAAATACAAGCAATTCCGTAGGTTCCGTTGACCTCCTTGAGCGCTGCTGAAAGCGCGGCAAAAAGATCTCCATCGTAATAGGAATCCACCAAATGTGCTAGGACTTCACTGTCGGTATCTGAGAGGAAAATGTGCCCCTGAGCTTCGAGCTTCGACTTGAGTGAACGGTAATTCTCAATGATACCATTATGCACCAAAGCAATACGTCCATCACCAGCTGGATGAGGGTGAGCGTTTACTTGAGTCGGCGGTCCATGAGTAGCCCAGCGCGTGTGAGCTATCCCTAGATGAGCCTCTTGGTGAGATGGATCAGTCTGGTAGTCACCTATGGAGTCGACTAGATTCGCAACTTTGCCTTCTTGTTTGTAAATATCAATGGCTGAGCCACGATGAACTGCAATACCCGCTGAGTCGTACCCTCGGTATTCTAATTTCCTTAAGCCTTGTAAAAGGATCGGAGATGCGGCTCGCACACCTGCATATGCTACTATTCCACACATATATATTATATTATTTTAAGTTATTACTATTCTACAATGTCATTCTCAACATTCTCATTTGGACGGGTTGTGGCATAAGGGCCCAATTTTCGACCTGGGAAAATTGCTGTATGAATGCCAGTATGGACATGGTCACCAACGATAGAACCTAACTTCCGGCGGCCTGTATCCACTAGGGCTCCGTCGACGCTAGTCCGGTGATTTTTTCCATCGTGACGCAAATTCGAAGTCACAGTTGCGGCACCAAAATTCACTTTAGACCCTATCACACTGTCACCCACATAGCTGAGATGGCCGATCGAACTACCGTGACCTACAATAGAGTTTTTGACCTCTACTGCTTGCCCAATATGAACACCGTCAGCAATAGCGGTGTTTCCACGGATGTAGCAATTCGGTCCAATCTTACAGTTTTCACCTATGACAGCATTGCCTTCGATGAACACGCCCGGCAAAATGCGCGTTCCAGCTCCCACCTTAATGACTCCCTCGATGTGGGCTGCTGGACTCACTTCACCAATGCACTCGCTCTCATTCAGAGCGCCGACAATTTGCTCATTCAGTCTAAGTAGATCCCACGGGTAAAGTAAGAAAAATGAATCATTGCTCGCAGTCACAGATGGGCCCTTGCCGGTATCAAACCACGCAAGTTTTTCTCCCTCTGAGTTTATTAGCTTAGCATCTGTACCTGCGGCTAGTAGTAGCTGCCAATCATCCTGAGTGACCCAAGAATTTTGGTACATCTTCGCATTTTCTGGTGCGTCTAGTTCTTGCCACTGCAACAAAGTCCCACCAGCAACAAACTGCTCGGATGGAACATTCACATCCGCCAGTGGCCACCAGTTTCTGGTGTTTTTAGTCTCTATGATTTGCATCGATTAAGCTAGTGACTTACTTCCAATAGTCGCTTCAACGACCGCACAAATTTTGTCTGATGCCGATTTTGCAGCCAACGCGCACTTTGCTTCCACCAACACGCGAATCTTATTCTCTGTGCCGGAATAGCGCACTAAAACACGGCCATCTGCTGCGAGTTCATCTTCCACATCTGTGATTACCTGCACCAAGTCTGGGACTGATTCAATCGGTGGTTTTTCGGTAATATTGAGCGCACTAAGTTCTTGAGGGAATTCTTCCATCCCACTCCCCAACTCGGAGAGCGACTTGCCGGAATCCTGCATCATTTCCAGCACCTTGAGAGCTGACATCAATCCATCACCAGTAGTCGAGCTTTCAGCAAAAATGATGTGGCCTGAATTTTCGCCGCCGAGCGAGTAGCCATGCTGACGCATACACTCGATCACCAATCGGTCACCAACACCTGTAGACTCTACCCGGATTCCTTCTTTAGCAAGTGCTGACTGTAATCCTAAATTACTCATCACCGTGGCAACTAAGGTGTCTTTTTTAAGTTTACCCTGGGCCTTGAGCGCCTTGGCACACATATACAGAACTTTGTCACCGGAGATCTCTTCGCCATTTTCATTAACAAAAATCACACGGTCGGCATCGCCATCGAGACAAATTCCTATATGAGCTTGATGAGATTTAACCATTTCACCGGCCAACTTAGGGTTCAGTGCTCCAACTCCAGCATTGATGTTTCGTCCATCTGGCTCAATAGCCATGGAGATAACTTCAGCTCCGAGTTCCTCTAAAATTAAAGGCCCAACAAAGTACCCTGCACCATTGGCGCAATCGATCACAATCTTGAGTCCTTTGAGAGCTTTAGCTCCAATCGAAGCCTTGGCAAACTCAATGTACCGACCAGTCGCATCGCCAAACCTGACTACTTTACCTAGCTCACCATTTGGCTCACTTAAGCTTTCTTCTAGAATGATCGCCTCCACAGCTTCTTCCATCTCATCATTGAGCTTGTAACCATCTGGTCCAAAAATCTTGATACCATTGTCGCTATATGGATTGTGAGAAGCTGTCAGCATGACACCCGCATCACAGGCCATAGACTTAGTCAGATAGGCAATTGCTGGAGTAGGAACTGGCCCAGTCAACCAGACACAGGCGCCTTCTGAAACCAATCCCGCGGTGATTGCATTTTCCAGCATGCAACCAGAAATTCGAGTATCCTTACCAATCACAACCTTATGTTGACCAGCCACTTGAGCATTCAACACTCGTGCAACGGCACGACCAATACGCATTCCTACTTCAGGGGTAATTGGCCATTGATTCGCTTTACCTCGAATCCCATCAGTTCCAAAAAGTTGTTTTTTCATAGTTGAATTATGGGAATATTGCACACCATCGAAACCTCCTAATTCGATTGACGTAAAACCATTCCAGCGGAATATTAGCGCATCTTTTTAGATTTACGACACTAATCCCTAGCATTTTCCCCACCAGATCTCCGATTAGCACTCAGTTATCGAAGCGTGTGGTAGACCACAAAAAATGATACAGCTCACACATTTCTAGACTAGACATCGCTGCGAGTCTCCATTACTCACTCGTCCAAGTAGCGGGACAACGCGACTTACCTATTTTCAACTACCAGCAAGACAACATGGCTCTCATCGTTCAAAAATATGGCGGAACTTCCGTAGGCTCAATCGACCGCATTCGTAATGTTGCCAGCCGTATTAAGCGTCTTCGTGACGAAGGTAACCAAGTGGTCGCAGTGGTTTCAGCCATGAGCGGAGTGACTAACAAGCTCATAGCCATGGCTGGCGAGCTAAATGATGAACCTGCCGATCGTGAAATGGACGTACTACTCTCGACCGGCGAACAACAATCTATCGCGCTCGTAACGATGGCTCTTCACGACCTTGGAGTCGATGCTGCGTCAGTCACTGGCCGTCAAGCTGGCATCAGAACTACCGGTTCACACACGCGAGGGAAGATCGACGCTATTGACCCAGCAATGATGCAAGAGTTCCTCGAAGAAGGAAAAGTTGTTATCTGTGCTGGCTTCCAGGGGCTACGTGAAGATGGTATGATCCACACACTAGGACGTGGTGGCTCAGATCTCACAGCGATTGCTGTGGCAGCGGCACTCCAAGCCGACGTGTGTCAGATCCTTACCGATGTAGATGGAGTGTACACCTGTGACCCACGCGTCGTGAAAGACGCACGTAAAATGCCTGAGGTATCCTACGATGAGATGTTAGAGATGGCGTCTTCTGGCACGAAAGTGATGCAGTCCCGCTCAGTAGAATTTGCAAAAAAATATGGCGTGATCTTCGAGGTCCGCTCATCCTTGAACGATAATCCAGGAACCATAGTAACCGAAGAACACGACAACATGGAATCAGTAGTCATCCGAGGAGTCTCAATAGAGCGCTCCCAAGCACGCCTCACTATCATTGGCATCCCTGATGAGCCAGGAATGTCAGCATCTATTCTATCCTGCCTAGCTAGGGCGGAGATAAATATCGACATGATCATCTCTAACATCGCACACGATGGTCTCGCTCGCCATTCAGTGACTATGCACAGCCATGACCTTGGCAAAGCACAAGCGGCTCTCAAGCCAATCATTGCAAAGCTTGGTGACACCTCAAGAATCGAGACCGAAGCTGGCATAGCTAAACTTTCCTGCGTCGGTATCGGCATGCGCTCGCACTCGGGTGTGGCAGCTAAAATGTTTGAAGCCCTCGGGGCATCTGGTATTAACATTGGTATGATTACAACTTCAGAGATCAAAATCGCTGTTACTGTAGACGAAACCGACATCGAAGATGCGGCGCGTATTGTTCACGCAGCTTTCGAACTCGACAAAGAGCCAACTAAATAAACTAGTTTCTACTGGCCTGTTTAAAAGCTCCACCACCAGCCGGTTGTGGAGTTTTTCTACGTTTAGATCTTATAGGGATTCATTCAAATAGCGGAAAAAGTCTATCGTTTACTCGCTACCCAGCACACTCTCTGCGCAGCAGCCCAAGCCATCATGAAAATAAAATACCTCATTCTCGGATTCGTCTCACTTTTACCACTCACAACACTCACTTCTTGCGTAGAAGCTGTAGCGCTTGCAGCAATTGCTGTTGATCTAACTGAAGGTGAAGACGAGGAAATCCCGGAACGTATCATGCATGAAGGAGCGTATGGAAATTACCCAGTAGCTCGCCGTGCGAATGGATCATCTACGCATGTTCACAACCCATTCAATAACAAACCTGTGAACGTCTTTGGTAAACCGTCTGGTGTACTACTAGGATCTGGTAGCAAGAAATTCTACATTCCACATTTTTCTCAGTACCCGACTGCTACAAAAGTTAAAGGCAAGCCTGGCTACTACGTCAACCCATACGACAAACGAGAAGTAAGAATGACTAGATCTAAGCCGGGAGCTCTCGTAGCCTCCCCCACAGCCGGCACGTTTTTTTACCTACCCAAATAAAGAACTCTCGCCCTCTCTAGCCGCCCACAGCGAACGGCTTTTTTTTTGCTAAGAGATGGTGTTTTCATGAAACTACTATAGTACCCATGACAGCTCAATAGGTTTTGCAGTATGGGGTCTAGATACCCCACACTATTCTAGCATCTTATGAGTTTACCGCCTAAATGTCGCGTAAGAAAAGGCGCGACTGGCCAAGGAAGGCGGTCCACCGGAATACTAAGACGTAGTCGTGCTCCACCTCCGGCACTTTCAAAAAAAAGAGTGCTGATGGTTCATCAGACAAGAGCCATAGCTGCGGTTTCACTGGAATAGCCTTATTAGACTTCCTAGGCAATGGAAAGACTCCTTTGTCGCTGGAATTTGATCAACCCGTTGAGAATGCCACTCTCTACCTTGTCGGGCTTAGCATGAAAAATTTTGTCCAATTAGCTCTCAAAGTCTTTAAACACATAGGACTTGCGATAACAGGCCTCAAAGGATCATTCGGAGGCCCATGAGCTACTTAGTGGTAAGCAAAAACCGTGATGGCACAATCGGCTACCGCGGTAAAAAAAGCAATCTGGCTCTGGACCAACAATGACTGATGGTGGACTTCTCTGCCTGCAACAAGGTGGATACGGTAGTCATTCTAACGGGCTGCATGCTGTATAATGGCTCAGTAAGAATGTTAAGTACTACTAACCATCTGCTGGCTCCCGCTACGCTCACGACTATAACGACCAGGCTATCATCAACCACAGTTACACAATCTGATAGAACAGGCAGCATGTTCATGGATGAAAACACCACAGTGGGCACACTATAAAGGTTCATGGACGGGCGCGGTCAGAGTAAAAGGCGCCCGTAATTTCCAAGGCGGCAGTACTGAAGCTCTACTGTACCGCACGTGCTTGACCTCTCTCATGCGAGAAGTCTACTAACACTTCTTAGCTGGCTCACCCTAGTAACGTTAGACTAATAGCCTATTCACAATGACTCGCTTACAAAGTTAGTCATTTGCTGTTTATACTTCTTCAGCCAATTCGCAAATATTGTCTTAGAGCTTTATGCTTTGCTTCTTACCCAACAACACCCTTTCACCACGCGGGGCGAGAGTAATAGTCGAGCGATGAATACTAATAAGTAGTCCGACAGTCGCCATCGTAAATATCAAGTTGGTTCCACCATAACTCACAAAAGGAAGAGGCAGTCCGGTGTTAGGTAGGACTGCTGTGGTTACACCTATATTCATGATTGCTGGTACTATAATCGAGCACGTTAGTCCCGCAGCGAGAAGGCGCCCAAAAAGGTCGGTGCAGCGTGCTGAAATTGCAATACCGTAGGCTGCAATCAAAGCAAAGCAAAAGACCGTGCCTAGTGCGAACCACAGGCCGAGTTCTTCTCCGACCATTGGAAAAATAAAATCCGTGTGAGCAAAGGGTAAGTAGCCATGCTTCTCAGCGCCATTACCAAGGCCAAGTCCCTCAACTCCACCATTACCGAAAGCTAAAAGCCCTCGGTACTGCTGGAAGAAAAATCCACGTTGGGCTTCAGGGTCATCTGGATTTAAAAATGCCATAATACGAGCCATCCTGTTAGGGTTGTTGTAGACAAACGCTGAGAGGACAGCAAGACCAGTAAGGCTAGACCCTAGCAATAGATACCCTCGCGTTCCCGCAATATACATCAGAGCAATCCCCGCTGCAGCTAGCCCGGCCGAGGTCCCCATGTCTTTTTCAAAGAAAATCAAGCCAATGAGCACGCCTAGTATCGCCATTGGGTAAAGATACCCTTTACTAAAGGTCTTAACCTCAGCCTGATGGTGGGCAAACCATGCTGCAAGCCCAATCATCAAAGCTATCTTAGCTGGCTCGGATGGCTGAAAGGTAAACCGAGCGAGCTGAATCCAACGGGTTTCACCATTCACTTCTTTGCCAACTCCCGGGACGTAGCAAAGAATCAATAAGAAGATAGCTAAGCCATAGATCGGCCACGCAAATTTTCGTAATTTCTTATAATCACTGTAAGCCAACACACCTGAAATAATAAGCCCCCCGCCCAGACTCCAAGCTTGCTTGATTAATAAAGAATATTCCTTTCCCTCAGCGATCCAGACACTCGTCGATGCCAGCATCACCAAACCTAACACCATGAGTAGGCAAGTGGCGATACATACCATGATGGCATTACGACTATCTGCAGATCTTTCGAGGGCTGTGATCATTGTGCTATTGAGCGGGAATCTTAAGTATAGCTCCAGAGCGCAACTGACGCGCATCACTCATACCATTGAGTTGCATCAGAGCATCTTGACTCACTTTAAATTTATTCGATATGCGCCAGACTGAATCACCAGATTGAACCTGATAGGTTTGAGCCCCAACCACTGGCTGATCCGCTGCTACGTTAGGTGTGACGATCACAGCTCTCGGAGCTTCACGCACTGCTGCAGTTGGCTGCACATTCACCACATTGTTTGTGGCTGGAAGTGGTGGACGATCAGAAACAGGAAGAGCCGCAACCACTGACGGTGACGCCCCCTTGATCACCTCAGCTGGCAAACTTAGTGTTTTTCCTGCATGAATAGAGGCATTATTATTTACCTTCCTAAGCTCTTGGACGTCCACTTGGTGACGCGCTGCAAATGCTTCGTAGGTATCACCTGCTAGCACGAATTCAGTTCTGAGGCCGGCATTGACATTACTGAGGTCAACATTTGAGGCTGCAGCTTGAGTGCTAGTGGATGCTGGCATGATGTCGTCAAATTGTCCCTTGTTCCACTTGATTCCAATATAAATCACTCCAATAGCCACGAAGTGAAGTACAAGAATGATGGTGAGTGCACGGCCGATACTGGCATTCGGCACATCAGAATCGAGCATATCTGAGTTAGCTGTAGCACTGACACGTTGCTTTCGACGAGAGCTAGCAGTCACTTTGGCGTGGAGTTTGCGGAAACCTTTCTTGGTCTGCCGCTTAGTTTGGAGTTTTTTGTCTTTCATGGTCTTTTTATAGATGGGTTTTGTGGAGATCGAAATCATTTGAGTTTGTTGACGAGCTTACGGAAATGCTCTCCCCTAGCTTCATATCCGGCGAATTGATCAAAGGAGGATGTTCCGGGCGAAAGTAACACAACATCCCCTACATGGGCGCGCTTCTGCGCTAGAGTGACCGCTTCGTCTAAACCGGCAACTACCTCAGTTGAAACTACTTTTGAGAACAAGGATCCTAGCGTTTGGGCTATTTCACCGAACACAATTGCTGAATGCACTTTCTCTTCTAGACGAGCTAACAGCTCTTCGTATTCAAGGCCTTTTTCTTTTCCTCCAGCGAGAAGCACAACTGGCCGAGATTGTGAGCGTAATGCGCTGTCAAGCGCGTGGAGGTTTGTCGCTTTAGAGTCGTTGAGGTATTCCACGCCATCGAGCGTGCGAATAAGTTCACAGCGATGCATCGGTGGAGCGAAACCACGCAGAGCCTCGGCTGCGACTTCGTAAGACACACCAAGAGCATAACAAGCAGCCACGGCACTCATCACGTTTTCAGCATTATGCAGGCCACGCATGCGCGTCACTGAAAGATCAATAACTGGCTGGCCTGAAAAATAGATCTGATTCTCTACGAGATAGAAATCAGAAGCTTCTCCCTCAGAGCTAAAGTTAAAACTAGTCGCTGAGAGAGGCCCCAGATCTTCACCCAATCTGATGACAGCCGTGTCGTTAGAGCTCTGATTGATGAAGATATTTTTCTTTGCTTCAAAGTAATCCCCGATCGCCGTGTAGCGATCCATATGGTCAGCAGAGAAATTCAGCCAGATTGCCACATCTGCATGGAAATCTTTCACAGTCTCTAACTGAAAGGAGCTAAGCTCAAGTGCAACCGAGTCAGGAACCTCATTCATCAGCAAAACCTCGGAAAATGGAACACCATAATTTCCACAAGAGACACAGCTCATTCCGCTGTGCTCTAATATACGCTGCACCAACTCAGTGGTCGTCGTTTTACCATTGGTTCCAGTGATACCTACCACCTTCCCGTCGTAAAACCGTGCAGCTAACTCAGTCTCGCCAATCAGCTCACCAGCATTTTTAGCAAAGGACTCCACGAACGAACCTCTTGTTTCAATTCCAGGTGAAATAACTAACACATCACAGCTAGTTTCCAACCCTTGAGCATCAGTTGCCCCAGCAATACCTATAGCAGCTTCAGGCCAGCCATCAAAATGGGCACTGGGGTTGGTATCAAAAACACGGACCTCAGCACCTTTCGATAGAGCTAGCGTCGCCGCAGCTCGACCACTACGGCCGGCTCCTAGAACAACAACTTTTTTTCCTGTAAGGATCATATGATTTTAAGAGTCGCTAGGCCGACCATGGCACAAAGAATGGAGATAATCCAAAAACGGATAATGACTTGGCTTTCGTGCCAACCACGGAGCTCGAAATGGTGGTGGATAGGCGCCATCGCGAAAACGCGCTTTTTACGCAACTTGAAGCTGCCTACTTGTATAATCACGGAGAGAGCCTCCATCACAAACACCCAACCGATAACAACTAACAAAAGCTCCTGTTTTGTACAGATCGCGGCAGTACCGATTGCGCCTCCAATGGCCAGCGAACCAGTGTCACCCATGAAGACTTTTGCTGGGTGGCTGTTAAACCAGAGGAAACCAAACGATGCTCCAACTAATGCCATCATCACGACGGCTAGCTCACCTAACATCGGATTGTACGCCATGTGTAGATAGTCAAACCCTAGCACTAGATGCCCACCGAGATAAGCAACCACAGCATAGGCTAGGCCAGTAGTGATCGTGCAACCTGCGGCTAAACCATCGAGACCATCTGTGAGGTTCACCGCATTAGAGGCTCCAATGATGATGATCGCAAAAAATGGAATAGCTAGATACCAAAGGTCAAATAGTGGCGCCTTCATCACAGGTGCGGTGAGTTCGCTTGAACTCATTGCCTGAGCCTTGCCATCCACTTGCACCCAATAACCAGAGGCATCCTTTGGTGGAAAGCGATCTTCATTGGTGACAGATCGCACTAAACCTTGCGCCTCAACATTGTCGATCGCAGCACGGTTTGGTTCTTTTACTGGGAGAGTACCAGCGACCTCAGGCTTAAAGAAAAGGAAACAACCAGCAACCAGTGCTATGCCGAACTGCCAGCCCAGCTTAGTGCGAGCGCTCACCCCGTCAGAGTTTTTTAGTTTCACCTTTGTGTAGTCATCAATAAACCCAAGTAGACCGAGACCTAGCATCACAAACATCGTAACAGCCACAAACGGGTTTAAAGCGCGTCCGCAAAGTAAGACTGCGACTAACACCGATCCGAGAATCATCACCCCACCCATCGTTGGCGTTCCAGCCTTCGCACCGTGGAGTTCGTGGAGCTTGTGCACTTCCTCAGCCGAGCGGATTGGCTGGCCAACTTTAAGAGAAATAAGCTTACGTATGACCCGGGGGCCAAAGGCCAATGAGAGGCCAAAAGTCAACATGCAGGCAAGAGCTGCACGCACCGTCAGGTATTGTAGAATATTCAGAAAACTGAATCTCTCTGCCCACTCAGCACCATCTTGGAGTGCTGCATACCACCATTCATAAATTGCGTATAACATTATTAGTCCGTTGGAAAAGCTTTGTGCATGACCCGCTCCATAGCAGCTGCCCGGCTACCTTTAAATAAGACTGCGTCGCCACTAACACAGGTCGACTGCAACCAATCGGCAGCAGCATCTACAGTTGTAAAATGAACAGCAGACGCTCCGGATTGGGTCGCGGCTACTGAGATGGCTTTAGCTTCATCACCTAGGGTCATTACCCCCAAACCACGCTCAGCTGCGAGTGATCCTATCTCACGGCTCGCTTGCTCTGCGTGTTTACCCAATTCAGCCATTTTACCTAACACCACATAGCGTTGAGCCGCGGTGTCGACCTTTAGCTCTGCTAGAGTTTCGATCGCAGCCATCATGGATTCAGGGTTGGCATTGTACGTGTCGTCAAAGACTGTCACACCTGCACACTGAAAAGCACGTAAGCGGCCGCTCGTGAGGGTGGCTCGATTTAGCCCAGCTGCAATTTCAGTAATCGGCATACCCAAAGTATGGCCGGTACCAGCAGCTAACAGAGCATTGGCAACCATATGACGGCCGACCACTTTTAATTGCACTTTCTGAGGTTCTTGACCATCTATCACGAGTAGGAACTCAGAGCCGTTTTTGTCCATTCGCAATTCTTCTGCGCGGACGACGCCTCTGCCATTTCCCACAATCATTCTGCGGGCTCTGGTATGGTCTTGGAAGTAATCGGCATAGTCACACGCCGCGGAAACTAGCAGCACTCCATCGTCTGGTAATGAGCGGGCCAGCGCACCTTTCTCTTCGGCAATCGCCTGTCTGCTTCCTAAAAACTCAATATGCGCAGTGCCCACATTCGTGATAATCCCTATTCTAGGTTTAGCGATCTGGCACAGTGGTGCGATTTCACCAGAATGGTTCATTCCCATCTCCAGCACGCACACGTCATCATCTTCCTCAATAGAAAGCACCGTGAGAGGCAAGCCGATGTGGTTATTTAAATTCCCTAATGTTGCGTGCACTTTGAAGCGCTCACCTACAACTGCCTTGGTAAAATCTTTCGTCGACGTCTTACCGTTAGAACCAGTGATCCCGATGACTTCGACATCAAGTTCGCGTATATACCATGCGGCAAATGCCTGTAGAGCATTCAGCGTGTCTTTCACCACAATGACTGCAGTGTCTCCAAAGTGAACACCATCTGGAACACGCTCAACAACAATAGCCGAGGCTCCAGCAGTTACTGCTTTCTCTAAAAAATCGTGTGCGTCAAAGTTCTCTCCGCTTAGAGCAAAAAATGCTGACCCGATCCCTATCGTTCGTGTATCTGTGGACACTGAGGTCACGACACCAGCAGACTCCCCAGAGTGGAGTCTACCGTGCACAGAATTTACGAGTTGCTGAATCAGGGTCGTTTTCATTTTTTATCTCTTGCCGTTGTTTGAATCGTTTCTTTTGTCGTCAAAAGGTCGTCTCTCACCGTGGTTCCCGCCACGGTCATCACGACGGTCTCCACCTCTGAAATCTCGGCGTTCACCACTGCGACTGTCGCGACGATCACCAGCACGTTTGTCAGCTTGCTCAC
This sequence comes from Rubritalea sp., assembly GCF_039830215.1. NCBI lineage: Bacteria > Pseudomonadati > Verrucomicrobiota > Verrucomicrobiia > Verrucomicrobiales > Rubritaleaceae > Rubritalea > Rubritalea sp. The sequence continues at coordinate 15,089 of NZ_JBDOPO010000087.1, forward strand.
CTACACGACGCTCGCCGTATTTAGCTGGGCGCTCGTATTCAGGTTTTCCACCGTCATTACGGTCGCGCTTACCGTCAGAAAACTTATCGCGTTTGAAGTCACCTTTATCTTTGCGGTCGAAATTGTCGTAGCTTCGTTCGCGTTCAGGCTTTTCTTCTGGCACTTCGACAATCTTATCCTTAAGCGCCCAGCGTGAAATTTTACGGTCATCGAAGAGAAGCTTTTCGCCAGCCACTTCTTGATATGTTTCATGTCCTTTGCCGGCAATGAGAACGATGTCACCAGTTGCGGCAACATTGACTGCTGTGCGGATCGCTTCCTCACGGTCAGGTACCGGACGGTACGCTTTGCTCTTCATTCCAGCTTCAATCTCTTTAATGATCGCGTCTGGATTTTCGGAGCGTGGATTATCTGAAGTGATCAGGCAAAGATCGCTCAACTTACTCGCCACCTCGCCCATCAATGGGCGTTTAATTGGGTCTCTATCGCCACCGCAGCCAAATACTGTGATTAGCTTGTTCGGCCCCAAGTCTTTGAGAGTTTTGCATACATTCTCCAAAGCGTCTGGAGTGTGAGCGTAGTCGACGAATAATGTGACTCCTTCACGAGTACCGACCAGCTCCATGCGGCCTGGCACCTGTGGGGCTTCGGCTAGAGCTTTGACGGCATCACGCGGTTTGATTCCCGCTGCTGCTGCACCGGCGATAGCTGCTAATGTGTTATAAACATTGAAACGACCAATGAATGGTGTGCGGACAAGGTAGGATTTCCCACGGTTGTCTAATTGAAATTCTGTACCACGAACTTGTTGCCTAATCTTAGTGACCTTAAAATCACAATGCGCACCCATTCCATAGGTGATCACATTGACATCGTCTCCGAGTTCCTTGACGAGCTTCTCGCCATAGAGGTCATCGCTGTTGATCACGGCGACAGGCTTCTTTTTGCCTTCTTGCTGCGCTAATCCCTCGAACAATGCTTTTTTGACATCGAAGTAAGCAGCCATCGAACCGTGGTAGTCGAGGTGATCTTGTGAAAAATTGGTAAAGACTGCGGCATCAAACTGCACTGCAGCGACACGCTTTTGCTCAATACCGTGTGAGCTCACTTCCATAGCGACACCACGACAGCCATTGGCAACCATTGCGCCGAGTTGTCCCTGAAGAATATCTGCTGAAGGAGTGGTGTGTGTGGCCTCTGAACGCTCAACTCCATCATCCACGGTGATAGTTCCTAGCAAACCAGCACGTGTCCATGACTGCTTCATGATATGCTGAAGCAAGAAAGTTGTTGTTGTCTTACCATTCGTGCCGGTGACTCCGACAGTTCTGAGCTTTGCAGATGGGCTGTCCGCGATAGCGCTAGCAATGATTCCAAGCGCGGAGCGTGTGTCACAGCTGTGGATCCAAACGACTTTTTCGTCAAAATCTGCATCAGGTGCAGACTCAGCGACAATGGCTATAGCTCCTTTTTTTAGAGCTGAACCGATAAATTTGTGGCCGTCGGATTCTTCACCACGGATGGCGACAAATACCGTACCAGGTTTTACCTTGCGGCTATCGGCGGTCACGCCATTGGCGACGTGATCGAGGTTCCCTGAGGCTACAGCCTTCGGAAGATGGGAAAGTAATTGACGTAAAATCATTTGTTTTTGGTAAGTTGTCCGGAGATTTCTTCCGTAGGAGTCAGGTGCATGTGCGCTGCAGTGCGCTCAGCAATCCGCTTCCAAATCGGTGCAGCTATGGAGCCGCCCCCGTGCTTTACTTTGGTTGTCTGTGGATCGTCAACAACA
>NZ_JBDOPO010000013.1:0-16876 GCF_039830215.1 Rubritalea sp.
ATAAGTTGAGCGGCGAGTCGTTGGTGTGTAAGCGTTTAGACATGCCAAGCATGCCGATGCACTCACTATTTTAAGCTTTTTATTGATTTATTTTCAATTAGTTACGCACTAATTGAACGCGTATGGGCCGCAGATTGTCGCTGCACAACAAATCGTGGTCGTTGAGATCCTCGTAGCCCTGGTCCAGTGCAAAGACCCGCTGCATGACGAGGCTTTGGGCAATGCGGGCCAGCTTCACGAAAAGATCACGATGGTCAAGTTAGAGCTGAGAGGACAATTTATATTCTATTGGATATCCACACACAACCGTAAGGTGGAAGCTCAATATGGGTATTGTTTTGATCGTAAAGATCCCCAGTCAACAGGTCATGCCATATTTCTGTGGCGATCAGATTGATCCCAACGAGAGCAATACTTTGAGGTTTGCTAGAAATGTTATGGAGAGCAAAGATAGATTGGCTTCGGTCCAGGCTCTCACGCCAGAAGGCGAAGACTTGCTGACCAAAATGAAGAGTGTATTGAGTTGCGTTTGGATGGAATGCTGCTTGTTTTCGGCGTATTTCGATTCTTCTTCTCAGTTCGTCAAATACCGCTTTGTGATGACGGTCAGAGTCATCTAGGGCATCTTGTAATTCATCAGCAGACCATTGATGGCGGTTGATGGAGCGTGGTTCTCCGGTTTTGGCCATGCCGTCACGGTCATTTTCCGTAGCCAGTAAACTATGGATATAGAAAGCCGGGAGCCCTTCGAGCGCAAGCATGATGGTATGAGCACAGATGAAGCGTTCCTGTTGCCTGTTGTCCTGCCCCTCGGCAATGGTGCCTGCCATCGCTGAGTAGAGTGAGATATTGGCCTCATACGGTTTGAGATCACCTTGTGGTGTGCGACGCATGGAAATTTCACCTCCAAATCTTCGTATAGTTTTGATCAAATCCTCTTGCTCGGATTCGCTCAAGAGCCCTTCTGCGGGACGAAGACCGATCCCATCATGCGACGCAATGAAGTTCAAATAAGCCCGTCCACGTCTTGCCGGAGGCATCGACATCATCCACCTTTTTAAGTGGCGGCAGTCTCCGCTGAGCAATGTATGCAGAAGTAAGGGGGGAAGTGAAAAGTTGTAGATGAGGTGTGCTTCGTTGCCATTGCCAAAGTAACTGAGGTTCTCTTTGTTCGGAACATTGGTTTCGGTAATGAGAATCGCAGAGGGTTCCAAGTGCTCGATAATCAATCGGAGTAGTTTGATGATCTCGTGCGTTTCGGGTCGGTGAATACAATTAGAGCCATCTTTTTTCCAGAGGAAGGCCACGGCATCAAGGCGGAACATGCGAATTCCTTGATCGAGGTAGAGTTGTACGATACGAATGACCTCAAGCAACACTTCGGGGTTGGCAAAATTGAGATCCACTTGGTCTTCGCTGAAGGTGCACCAAACTTCTTTTTCTCCATCCACCGTGTTGACGGAGCTCAATAACGGGGAGCTTCGTGGGCGAACCACTCGGCTTAGATCGTTGAACTTTGAGCCATCGATAAAGTAGTCTTTGCCCGGTTGAGTGCCGGTGCAGAAGTTTTTGAACCACTCAGATTCTCTGGAGCAATGGTTAAGGACCAAATCGGCCATCAATTTGAAGTGCTTTCTAAAAGGTTCGATATCATGCCAGTCTCCTAGTTCTGGGTTGACCGCGTTATAATCGATTACGGAAAAACCGTCGTCTGAGCTGTGCGGGCAAAACGGAAGGATGTGAAGATTGTTGATGCTCTGTTTGAGTTCCCGCTGACTAAATTCATAGAGGGTTTTGAGCGGCGCTTCTCCCTGACGTTTGATGGAGTCTGCGTAGGTAATGACCAGGACATCGTCTTCGTCCCATTTATTTAGGTCGGGAGTCGACTGAATGGCTTTGATTTGTAATGGGGCTGTATCGAAAATGCGGTCGGTCACATGTAGAACTTGCTCTTCACCATAAATACCCCGAACCAGTTCTTCGGTTTGTTGACGTAGTTGGATTACTTTAGGATGGGTCGCGACATTGTAGCTCGCTCCTTGGCCGTACTCACGTTGGTCAGCTTCTACGGCATCGAGCAACATATCCATGATATTGGGAATGGCTGAAATCACACGTTTCCAGCTGGGCATGAATGGCGTGGCCATTGATTGCTCGGGGTCGAGGAATTCATTTCCTGCCTGCATGATATTTTCGGCAAAAACTTCGATCGCAGAACCTTCGGTGTGCATATCGTAGTTGAGACCATTGATCGCAGCATCGCTGTGATAACTATCGACCAGATCCAGTGCGATTCGGTAGTAGCTGGCTTTGATGGTACGGATTTTTTCTTGAGTAAAAACCTCACCTTGGGTTGCCATTTTACGAAACAGCGATTTTGAGATGTCGCAACTCATTTTGGAAAGTCCCCGTGACCTGTCGTCTAGCGAAAGCTCCTGATGTTTGTGGTCGTAGGTATCTGCGATATCAACCTGGCAAATTTGATTGGTGGCATAGTTGCGGTGCATCTCGGAGAGAGTTCCCATTTCCAACCCCCAGTCCGAGGGAATACGTATGTCTTCGATGACGTCTCTTGATAGAGAAAATTCTCCGGCAAGCGGATAGCGGAAGCTATCGAGAAACTCCAAATAGTCGTTAGGGCCACAGACCTTTTTTAAGGCACGCAGCAGGGGTGTTACTAAAAGGCGGCAGGCGCGGCCGTTCATCGAGTTATTTGCGATACGCGCGTAATACCCTTTACAGAATTTGTAACTCAAATTTGGATTGGCTACTGGGTAAATGAGTCGAGCCAGAAGAGATCGGTCATAGGTCGTGATATCACAATCATGCAGTGCCACCGTTTGCGCCTTTCCCGAAGCTAGAATGTAGCCAAACATATACCAAACATTTCTTCCCTTACCTGCTTCCAGTGGAGCTAATCCTTTTTGCTGAAGTAGTTTATCGATCTTTCTTAATCGAGGTCCATCGTTCCAAAGCACATCAGGCTGTTGTGGTAATCGGTCAAAAAACTGGAGTGCTGCTCGGTATTCAGATTCATTTGCTCGATCTAGTCCTACAACGATTTGATCGAGATAAGGAACACGGGCAATTTCATCAACAATCGAGTTCAAGGCTGGTCCTTCCAGCTCTGAATAGAGGGAGGGCAGGACAAGAGCCATCGGCTTCTGTTTACGAAACTGAAGTAAATCGTCTTCGAGTTGTTCGAGGGGGCGTTGGTTGAGCTGATGAAGTGTAGTGACGACGCCAAATTGGTGGAAATCTCCCATGGTTTGAGTGGTTATGTTAGGTGGTTTAGATTAAAATTGTTGAAGCCTATCTAAGACTGCGAGGTTCCATCCTTTGGAAGCGGGATAGCAGGCATAGGTCATATGAGAGGATTGGAGAGGAATGCGTGGTCCCTCGGGGTGAGGGACAATGATTGCAATGTCTGCATGCTCTAGCATCGATAAATCATTAGGACTGTCTCCAAGAGCCATCGTTGTCCAGTCGGTTTTAGGGTCGAATTTTTGATACAGTGATCGAGCGGCTTTAAGTCCATCTGATTTGTCGCAGCAGCTCATGAGGTGGATAAAGCGGCCGCCATGCAGCGCTCGAATCTGATGTTTTTGCATGAGCTCATAGAAGTCCTGCCAGCGTTCTTGCGTATCTTGCCAAAGGATCGGCTCGGAGACGTGTCTGTCTTTTGCCAGTGTCGCCTTTTCTTCGCTGAGTCCGGTATGAGTCATAACGTCGGAAACAGCCCAATCAGCAAAGCCTTGGAACGCAAATTGATGCTCAGACCGCAGCTCATGGGCCACCTTGAGAATGGCCGATCGAGAGAGGGCAGTGTTGGAGATCCAATATGAACCCATCTCTTGCCATGTTTTCTCGGTGGATGATTGGCAGAGTTCGGCAAGTTCGGAGTTTTTTGGCACAGCAATGATCCCTCCATTTTCTGCGATAATAGGAGTGTCGAGATTGAGCTCTCGGGTGAGATCCTGTAGTTCAGCTAGAGTTTTGCTGGAATTAAAGACCAGAGGATATCCTTTTCTTTGGAGCGCCTGTACAGCCTCCATGGCATCTTCATAACGATAGTTTTCGTCCATGAAGCAAGCGTCGATATCTGTGACGATAAGTAGTTTATGTGGAGTCATGATTGTGAGGGCTAGATGGTTTAGTCGACCAGCAAACACGGTCGACCTGATGGTCTGGATTGAGGTGAAACACGCAGTCCGTTCGGTCGGGCATCTCGGAGAGCATCCATCGGGTTAATCGTTCATAATGCATGATGAAGCGTTCAATCTGCTGAGGGCTCATCAATTTGAGCTGGGTATGGTCATGATGACCTTGCTGCGTTAGTCGCGTGCTCAATTTTTTTTCCTGTTCATTGCGCCAAGTATGCACGTATTCAAAATTGGGAGCTTTCAGCATGACTAGTCGGTCAATGAGGCCGAAGAGATTCTGATAGGGGCCCTTTAAGGCGTCATTCACGTAGTGGCGCCACGAGCAGTCGTCATCATCCAGCTCTTCCAATCGATTGACGGGATCGGCTAGTGCCAAGTTCTGCTGAGGGCGGGCCCCTACACACCATCCCTCGAATAGAATGACATCGACAGCTTGGTCAACATCGATCCATTGGCTGTCGGGAGCCCTCTCGTCCCTTGCTTTATCAAATACAGGAAGGCGACAAGGGGTCTTATTTTTGAGGGTGTGGAGTATTTTAGTTCCGAGCTTTATATCATGCGTGCCAGGCACTCCGCGCGTTTTGAGGAGCGGATGAATGTCTTGGGCCAGCTGTTCTCGTTCTGCATAGGTTAAATAGATGTCATCGATCGATAGAATGGCTGTGTCGAGCCCATATTTATGGTTGAGCGAGAGCTTGAGGATCTCCGATAAGGTCGATTTGCCTGTTCCTTGAGCGCCATTGATACCTACAATCAGGGGCGTAGTTGAACACTGGCTCCATTGGGCGATTTTCGCTGCAAGCGGGAGGCAATGATCCACTACAGTCTCTGCGTAGGATGCGGGCAGAGATTGCTCTTCAATAAATGAGTTGATCCAGTGTGAGGGGGTCATCATAGCTGCTGGTAGATCGTGCAAGCACGATTTTATCGTGGGTTAACACTTATAGAGCAATCATGATGCCATTCGGAGAAAAATCGTAGGTTACTTTGGATTTGATGTCAAAATTGGGAATTTTTCATAGTGGTTTCACAGAAATAACGAAGCACCTATGGACATAGGGCGCTAGTTGACCTAATTGAATAAATTGCCAGCGAGGCAGCCTCTGATGTTTGCACAATGCCGTCGAGTAACCGCTGGCGCGATTCGATCGACGCCCATGTGGTTTGAGGTGTGATGATGAGGTTGGAAATGTCGAGACCTACTAATACATGGTCCTCTGCCGGCGCTGCCATAAATAAAAAGACAGATAATATCTGAGAGTAGTACTAGTGGAAAACTGTGGTGGAACTGAGCTAGGAAAGTTAGCAGATCAAAAGCGATGGTTTCGAGCTGGAGACGACAAGTTAGATTGGTGATTTTGAGCTTTGATTGATTCTTGCTATGTCATGTACTTTTCAGTTATCTGTTAGCGATGTCTGATTCCCCTATTCCTGATCCTGATCGCTTTAGGCGCACGGTGGTGCTGTTCTTAGTGGTAGGCATCACCGTATTATTTCTTTTCGTGGTGAAGGATTTTCTGATGCCACTTTTGTTAGCAGGGATTTTTGCTGGTTTATTGCGGCCAGTTTATAGAAGGCTGCATTTAGCCTTCAAAGGGAGGACGGTTTTGGCATCAGTCGTTACGATCTTGCTGGCTTTGACTCTGGTAGGTCTCCCGCTTATTGCTCTAGCGAGCGTTGTGGTAGGGCAAGCCTACAAGGTGAGTGAGTCGGCTTTTACTTGGTTGCAGTTCCAAATGGAGCACGCCTCTATTGAAGAAAGTGGTAAGTGGATAATGGCACAGTTCCCAATGGTTGAGGAGTTTTTACCCGAGCAAGAAAAAACGGTAGAGATGCTAGGTCAAGCTGCGAGCAAGGTGGCGACGGTCTTTATGAAAAGCCTCACATCGATGACTACTGGGGCTGCGTCCTTTTTGCTCAATTGCTTCGTGATGCTTTATGCGATGTTCTTTTTCCTCATCGATGGGCCGAAGCTAGTGCGAAAAATGATGCACTACCTACCACTCAATGGGGAACATAGGGAAGCAATGTTAGGGCGTTTTACTCAGGTGACACGGGCCACACTCAAGGGCTCAGTAGTGATAGGATTTATTCAAGGGGCCCTAGGAGGAATCGGGCTGTATTTTGCTGGAGTGGAAGGGGCCGTGTTCTGGTCGGCTATCATGATGGTGCTTTCGGTTATCCCAGGTATTGGAACTCCGCTCGTTTGGGGTCCGGCTGTGGTGTGGCTTCTTATCCGAGGTGACTATACGGCTGGAATTCTTTTGTTAGCGTGGAGTGCTGGAGTCGTGGCTTCCATTGACAATGTGCTACGGCCAATCTTGGTCGGCAAAGATGCCAACCTTCCGGATCTCTACATTTTGATAGGAACTCTGGGGGGAATATTCATGTTTGGAGCAGTGGGCCTCATCGTAGGTCCCATTGTCTGCGCCCTTTTTGTCACAGTGTGGGACATCTACGGGGTGGTTTACGGAGACGTTTTAGACCGTAACGAAGAACATGAGGATGAACTGGCTTAAGCTTCGATCATGAGCAATTCGACTGTAAAAATGAGAGTCACGAAAGGTAGGGGACTTTATGGCATGCGTCAGTTCGCTGGTGAGGACTGAGTGCTGTGAGTTAGCAGCTTCGCTGGGGGTATTTGAACGATCGTGACAGTCGTGCTACGTGGGGAAATCGGCGCCACGCTTCGTGGTTTTTTAGTCGATAGCTAGTAGCTCGACTTCAAAGGTGAGAGTGGCGAAGGGTGGGACGGTGGTTTCTGTGCCACGGTCGCCATAGGCTAGGTTCTGAGGGATGAAGAACTGATACTTTGAGCCAGCACTCATGAGCTGGAGGCCTTCTTTCCATCCTTCAATGACCTTGCTTACAGTAAAGCTGGCAGGTGTGCCGCGCTCGACAGAGCTGTCGAAGACTGTTCCGTCGATGAGCGTGCCGTGGTAGTGGACGGTGACTTTGTCTGAAAGTTGTGGGGAGTTACCAGAGCCTGGTTCTAGCACTTTGTACTGGAGGCCTGAGGCTTTGGTCTTGACGCCCGCAGCTGTGGCGTTGTCGGCGAGGAATGCCTCACCCTTTTGCTTGGCGAGGTCTAGGCGGTATTGCTTCACTACCTTAGTTGCTAGCATATACGATTTTAGATCGATTTTACGAAGAGCATTGTTGGCCTTGTCGGCGATAGCTTCCTCGACGTTCTCTTTGATAAGAATTGAATCGTTGAGAGCCGGCTCACCATTTTTAGCGCCAAGTTTGTAGCTGACGATTTTTAGGGCTTCTTGAATCTCCATGGGGAATTAGTCCTCAGATTTTTCGTCTTTAGGTTCAGGTTGGTAGAGTTCCGCACCTTTGAGAAGGCGGCAGAATTCTTTTTTAGAAACGTCGTGAATGGTACCTTCGCGGGTTTCTAGGTCAGTCATTTCCTTGTACTCGATGTCGAGACGCGCCCACATCGTGATAAGTAAGTATTTGTCTCCTTTTTTCCAAATCTGTCCTTGTTCGAGTTTCATGAACTTGGTGTAGGAGAGAGTTGAGTATTTGGCCAAGCTAATATCAGAAATCTGAAATCAGCAACGGCTTAGTTCCTGAAAAAAGAACTCGGTGTCCCATGATGGTTTGGCTCCGCATTCGGGCTCGTCTTCCTGATTGCTCGCTGGGGTGTAGAGTTTGTCGACTACCTCACCGAGCTTCACTGGTATCGGCTGGGAGAAGTTTGGGGAATCGTAGACAAATGTGTGGAATTCACCATTCTCACCGCATGGATCAACACCCTCTGTAAGGTCGTTGAGGAACTCTAGATCGTAGTCTCTCCCGACAAAGCTGCTATCGAAGTGTTTGCCACTAACACAGACGACGACGGCTTTTACTCCTGACTCGATGATGCTCTTAGCCATAGTTGCGGTGCTGTTTTCTTTCCAAATAGGGAAGACGGTTTCGAGCTGGCTGGCGTCCATTTGTTTTTGGCGATATAGCTTGAGGTCTTCGAGGAAGATGTCGCCAAATGCGCAATGCGTGGCACCGATTGCTTTGAGTTTAGCCATTTCTTCACTGATCATGGAATTGTAGTCCTCCATGTTACAGTCGCGAGGGATGAGTATTTTCTGTAATGGCAAGCGGAGGGCGGCAGCTTGGGCTTCAAGTAGTTCTTCGCGCACGCCATGCATGGAAATCCTTCGGAACTCTGAGCTAAGTGAGGTGACTATTCCTCCTAGCTTTCCACCTTGTTGGGTGAGTTTATGTAGAGCATAGGCGGAGTCTTTACCGCCACTCCAGTGGAGCCATGTGGAATCGTTCATCTAAGGTGATTTTGTGCCAGTAAGCTTATGCTTCGTCAATCTATCAGATCATGCCCTTGTGGTGGAGGTATGTGTGCTCTAGTTTGCGGCATGGCAATGTTTGAATTGACTAAAAGGTGGCATTAGTCACTGATGCGAGCCGTGGCTTAGGGGCTGAAATAGCGATTGTCCTGATGGCGCCGGGCGCTAAAGTGATGGGGGACTACTATAGCAGTATAGACTAAGTAGTAGAGGTTGTAGCTAAAATCCAAGCCAGCGATGGAGAGTCTGAACTCTGCCAAGCTGATATTTTAAAGTAGCAGGAGTGCTGAGAGTTAGAGGATGTTACGCTCGCAGCGTGTGGAACTTTCGTTATATTGGTCGTGAACGCTATACTTCCGCAGAAGATGTTCGAGTTGGAGGCCTAGTCTGCAGATAATTACAGGAGTATGTTAGATTCCTTTGTGACGCGTCCATTTTATCTAGCAAGGTCAGTGCTTCCACATTTTAAAATGTAGGAGGGCGAGTAGTATTATCAACATAACAAGCGAAGTGATAGATAATGGCGTGACTTACTACAGTGCTTATGTCGCCGCCAAAGGATGCCAGCATAGTTGGACGCAAATGCTGGCGCGTGAGTTGGCTCCATTCGGAATCACAGTGAATAACGTGGCACCTGTCTGGATTCCTGTAGCGCGTCCCAGTGATGAGCTATTAGGGGGCAATAATCTGACACAGCATAAGTGCCAGCTTCACTCAGAGCTATAGCCAGTACGGGGGCATGTTTCACTGCCGATAAAGCGCACTTTATTAACGGTCAGTCACTAGCAGCGAATGGCGCGAATACGGTTGGTTAGACCGACTTTTTCGAGCGCTTATTGTTGCGGATAAAGAGCGCCCATGACGACCAAAGTACGGCCATTATACAGAGGTATGCTATCAATGCTGGAGTGAGGTCTTCTGCTGATGAAAGCGACCCAGCATAGGCAACTGCGATCGAATAAATCGTACAGCTAGCTCCAAAAGTGAGTAGGAATTTCCAGAATGGCATGTGGGTGGCACCGGCTAGACAGCTAGCAGCCTCAGGGAACATAGGTAGAGAACGAGAAAGCAGGAGTACCAAAATGCTATGCTGGTGAAAGGTTTCTTTCATGTTTGCTAGATGTGTTTCATCTCGGTAAATGCGCTTGAGCATTCGGTAGCCATAGACCCGGCAAAGTGTGTAGCCGGTGACCCCTGCCAGTGTGAGTCCCAGTGAGCCGCACACTGCACCCCAGATTGACCCTAGGAAATAACCACCAATGCTAACGACCACGATGCCGGGGACTGGGATGATGATGTCGGAGGTCAGTAGTCCGATCACCAGCAAGCCGATCCAGAGTTTTGGCCAGTTCTCTGCATTGCGCAACATCTCTGCTAAGTCGTCCTGAGTCAGCAATCCTGTGGAGTTGAGCAGGATGAAAATGAGCAGGAAAATCCCGATGAGACCGAGGGCTGTTTTTATAAGTGGCTTCATGGGGACGGCAGTCGTTACGAGGGTATAATTCTAGACAGGGCTCGCTACAAGAGGAAAGAAAGGTAGGACTTAAATCTTGCGGAGAGTGACTCTACCACCTTGTTTATGGGCATGGCTGAATGTGAAGTGAATGGGTGCCGGTTCTTTTACCAAGACCGAGGGCCTATCGATGGAAGACGTGTACCAGTAATTGTTTTTGTGCACGGGTTGCTTTGGGACTCGTCAATGTTTGAACATCAGATTGCAGTCTTAGAGTCTCACTATCGTTGTATTGCAATCGATCTGAGAGGGCAGGGAAAGTCACAAGTGACCGAAGCTGGCTATGGAATCAGTGACCAAGCAATGGATGTGCAGCAGATCATAGAACACCTGGGTGTTGCTCAATACCACTTTGTCGGGCTGTCGATGGGTGGGTTTATTGGGATGCGTTTGGCTGCTTGGGAGCCTGGGCGCGTTCTGAGTCTCACGGTGATTGGCAGTTCGGCTGGACCTGAGCCGATGAAAACTCAGGTGAAGTGCCGTCGGCTCGCTTGGGTTGCGAGTTGGTTAGGATTTGCTCCCATCGCATCGCGGGTCATGCCAATCATGTTTGGTGCGACATTCATGAAAGACCCTATGCGTTCGAAGGAACGACAACATTGGTTAGATAGGCTCAAATCGAATTCAAAATTTGGAGTCCAACGAGCAACCTTGGGGGTGGTTGAGCGCGAGGACTATCGGCCACGCTTAGAGCTTATTTTCTGTCCCACACTCATCATGGTGGGTGATGAAGACACTGCAACTCCTAGAGCGAAAGCGGAAGAGATTGTGGCAGGGGTCAAAAGAGCTGAACTCTGTGTGATTCCTCAGGCCGGGCATAGCGCTTCGATCGAACAAGCTGAGTTGGTTAGCTCTCAGATTCGCGGCTTTTTAAGTAAGCTAAACGAAGCCCGATGAGCTTAGAGGAATGTCAGAATGCGGTCTTGGAGGTTATTGTAGAGCTAGCCTAGTCCGATGAGCACGAGCTAGTTCTGGCCAGGCTTGATTTCCCAATTTGGTTTGGCCGCTGGTTTAGTTTGCTCGACAGCGGCAGCAGACATTTCTGTATGAGGTGGAGCTGTCCGCTGAATTGTCTCCTCGATAATTGGTGGTGCGACCTCTTGTGGTAGTGGCGGGGGAATAGCGGCGGCGGATATTTCAGTGAAGATTTCAGCGGCACTGCTATGCGCTTCTTTTTTTGACTGGGTTTTAGAGGCAGCAGGGGGCTTCTTGATGAGATTCTAGGATGAATCGCTCAATCGACTGCTCGATCAAAACACATTCTTGCTGGAGGTTTTTACAGGTGAAGAGCGAGTGCACCTTGGCGACTGACGAGTTGGTCTAGCTTCTCTTGGCCTACGGAGTCCATTTTCGGATCATAACAAAAGTAAAGAGGCGGAGAGCATCTAAATTAGTGTGGACTCAATTATTTAAAATGATGCAAAGAGGGGCTTAGATCTAGGTGAGTTAAGCTTGCCGGACGTTTCGGAGAGATTTCCTAGCCGGTTCATTCATGAAATTCGTGTGGATCCGTGGTTGAAATGTTTCATTGTCCTAGCCTGTGGGCACAAAAAAAAGCGGAGCCGTAGCTCCGCTTTTAGAAAATATTGAGGATGTTTGTGCCTATGCGCGTCCGAGGTAGTTGCCTTCCTCCGTGTTGATTTTAAGGACGTCACCTGGCTTGACGAAGAGTGGGACCTGAACAGTCTTACCTGTCTCAAGTACTGCTGGCTTGGTTGGGTTGTTCGCTGTGTCACCTTTGATGCCATCTGAAGAATCTTTCACGGTAAGCTCAACAGTGGCTGGAAGTGTGATGGTCACTGGGTTCCCTTCGACGAAGAGGACTTCAACTTCTTGACCCTCTTTCATGTAGTCCACGGCGTCACCTACGAGCTCAGCATTGAGAGTGATAGTCTCGTAAGTAGTGAGATCCATGAAGTGAAAACCTGATGGGTCGGAGTAGGAAAACTCGAGCTTCTGGCGGTCAGTGTCGATGACATCAGCTTTGTCTGATGAGGCGAAGCGGATGGACTTTGTTTTGCCTGACTGAAATGAACGGATAGTGGCAGCGATGAGGGCGTTGCCTTTTCCAGGTGTACGGTGGTCAAGAGCGAGAACGATGCCAGTTTCGCCTTGGTACTTGATGCACTGGCCTTTTTTGAGATTAGTTGCGACTACGGATGCCATGGTATAAAAGTGTTGTGTTGGAAGTGTGAAGTTAGAGAATAATCCTCTGACGGATAGAGATTTGGTAAAGAATCGTGCTGGCCTTGGCTAGACAATTTTTAAGCGAGCGAGGTCCTGTGAGTCGACAAGCCCGACAACTTTATTCTGAATATCGACGACGATGAGGTCGTCGACCCGCATCTGTTCGAAAGTTTTGACGGCTTCTGCTGCGAGTGCGTCTTGGAGAATTGTGATGGGCGCTGTGTGCATGAAATCGACGACAAGCCGTTGTCCAATGTTATTATCAAGTTGGAAATTGCGGGCGAAATCTCCATGGGTGAAGACTCCACGTAGAGTAGTCCCATCGTCGTCGGTGATGATCGCGGATCCTGTGCGGGCCATACTCATGGTGGCGAGCGTATCAGTGACGCTAGCTGTCGTGCTCACTTTTGCTATCTGATCACCAGAGCGCATAATATCTTTAACGGAGGTGAGTAATGCTCTACCGAGCGCTCCACCGGGGTGGAATTTAGCAAAGTCGGTTTCGGTAAAGCCACGAGATTCTAGCAGAGCCATGGCTAGGGCATCGCCCATGACTAATGCTGCGGTCGACGACGAGGTCGGAGCTAAATTGAGCGGGCAGGCTTCATTGTCGATAGGGGTAATTAGCGCTATGTCTGAGTGCTTGGCTAGACTAGAGCTAGCACTCTTAGTGATAGAAATGATTTGGACATCAAAGCGCTTGATGTGTGGCAGGAGATCGAGAAGTTCTACGGTCTCTCCTGAGAATGAAAGGGCTATAATTGTATCACCATCAGAGATGATTCCCAGATCACCGTGGAGGGCATTCTGTGAATTAAGCACTACAGCAGTGGAACCTGTGGAATTGAGTGTCGCTGCGATTTTGTGGCCGATATTGCCAGATTTTCCGATTCCAATAACGACCACCTTGCCTTTATTTGATACGGAATCAGCTAGGGCATTGACCGCCAGAGCAAAGTTGTTGTCGAGGTGATCGAGCAGCGACTGGATGGCATCGATTTCGATTTTGACTACCCGTCTTCCACTGGCAATGAGTTCAGAATTATTCATGATTTGAAGGGGCTATGGTTGAGGAACATCTTTAACGCAGCGGAAACCTGTGTGGTGGGTTGGAGTCAGCGGTTCGTGGTAGTGCCTGGCTCCTGGACGGAAACGTAGGCAGTAGGAAAAATGACAAAGGAAAGAGCCACCACGTGCGACGCGAAGGTGACTGAGTGGGTGCATACCTGGTGTTGGTGGTGGGCAAGTGCCAGTGCGGAGGACCTGAGTTTGTTCCCTTTCAGTGAGTGGTTTGGTTGGACCTTGTGGGTTTTTTACGGGGTCTAAGACGTACTCTTCATAGTAGCGTGGGTTGTAATAATCACTACAAATTTCCCAGACATTTCCTGCCATGTCGTAAAGACCGTAATCGTTGGCTGGGTAGGATTTCACAGGAGCTGAGAGATGGAATCCATCTTCTGCTACAGAAGCATTGGGGAAGTCACCTTGGAAACAGTTAGCCATCCATTTGTCATTAAGCTTCACGTTGGCTCCCCAGATGAACATGCGTTTCTCATGACCGCCACGGGCAGCTCTTTCCCATTCAGCTTCGGTAGGGAGACGCTTGCCTGCCCATTTGGCGTATGCAGCCGCGTCATGGTAGTTCACGCAGACGACTGGGTGGTCCATTTTGTCTTTGATCGTGGAACCTGGCCCTTCAGGATGACGCCAGTCGGCTCCCTTTGTGTAGGCCCACCAGCGCCATGCGTCCTCAGCCTGGCGAGGGTCGAGCGCTACGGTGGGTTTCATATACACATTGGCACCAGGCAATAGCGCGTCGGCTGGGGCTTGTGGAAAGTCTTCTTGTTTGAGGCCGGCTTCTGCCATGGTGACGAAGCCAGTGGCTTCTACGAACTCTGCAAATTGTTTGTTCGTTACCTCTGTGGCATCCATGAAAAATCCATCGACGGCACACTGATGAAGCGGGCGTTCTTCGAGAAAGTGGTTCTCGGCAATTTGGTTGCGCATTCTAGGGTCATTGACCCCTTCGAGGAATACAGAGAGGTTGCCAGGGTCTTGTTCATTTCCACGCCAGTATGTCCCACCTGGGATCCAAACCATGCCTTCCGGTGCGGCCGTTGGCCCTTGGGGTAATTTCGGTTGGTTGTCAGCATCTTCTGTGGACTTTGTCGGAGTGTTGTCGCAAGAAGAGAAACTGAAGGCGGCGAGGCCTGCAAAAAAGGTGATTTTGAGTGGATTCATAGCTTGGTGCTTGCGCTTTGCTCTGGTCTGGATTCTTCTCTCGCTCAGAGCGATGACCCAATTTAGACCATGTATTGATCTTCACAATGGCCAAGTGAAGCAAATTGTTGGCGGCACCTTATCGGATGACGGAGCAGGCTTGAAGGAAAATTTTGTGGCGGATGCCTCAGCTACTGAGTTTGCCCAGCTTTACCGTGGCGATAGCCTGACGGGCGGGCATGTGATCCAGTTAGGTCCAGGAAATCGAGAGGCCGCATTGAGTTCATTGGCTGCTTGGCCAGGTGGTTTACAGTTAGGCGGTGCTGTGACTATTGGGAACGCTGCCGAGTGGATTGAGGCAGGGGCGAGCCAAGTGATTGTGACCTCGTGGTTGTTTGATCAGGATGGAACATTCCGTATGGATAGACTTAAAGAACTTTCTCAGGAGGTAGGAAAGGAGCAGCTCGTGGTCGATCTGAGTTGTCGACGCACTGACAAAGGTTGGACCGTGGCGATGAATCGCTGGCAGACGCTGACCAATATTGAAATCACGAAGGACTCGCTCGATAGCATGGCCGAATATTGTTCGGAATATCTAATCCATGCCGCGGATGTCGAAGGACTCTGTGGTGGTGTTGATCTGGAGTTGGTAACTATGCTAGGTGACTGGGCTGGGATTCCCATGACCTATGCAGGTGGAGTAGGCAGCATGCACGATGTACTCGCCGTAGACGCGCATTCATCTGGTAAGGTCGATATTACAGTGGGGTCAGCTCTTGATATATTCGGAGGTGATGGCGTGAGCTACCGAGATTTAGTGAATTGGAATCAAAGGTAACTTCGAGAGGTTAGACATCGTTAAACAAAAAAGCTCCAAACGCATGTGCGGTGGAGCTTCGAGGGGACGCGTCTCAGTCTGTCTGAGAAGTCTTAAATGTCGTCGAGATCGAAATCTTCGTCTTCCACTTCAACTGGCTCGC
This sequence comes from Rubritalea sp., assembly GCF_039830215.1. NCBI lineage: Bacteria > Pseudomonadati > Verrucomicrobiota > Verrucomicrobiia > Verrucomicrobiales > Rubritaleaceae > Rubritalea > Rubritalea sp. The sequence continues at coordinate 15,374 of NZ_JBDOPO010000013.1, forward strand.
CGTCTGCTACATTCTGAACAAGCTCACTATCTTCGGCTTCAGCTGTGAAGTAGACTGGAATTTGGAGAGTGAGGTCTTCGTTTAAAAAGATAGAGGATGCTTCGATTTTAGTGTCCTTAAGGAAGTCCTCTTTTTGATCAGGGCTGGCGAAGGTGAGGAGGATGGTGTCTTGCTTCATTGCTGTAAGGCTATAGCTGAGCGTTGCTTGCTGTAAACTTTAAATAGAGCAAGTTTATCTAACAATCCTAGAGGTGATTTTGACTTGCCACTGGGCTAGGGTGTCGTCTAGTTGGTTGGAGGTGATGGAAGCATTTGATAGTGAATGTTTTGAACTTTTTAGAGGGCTGCAGAGCTCCGATGAAATCGAGATGTTACGAGATGTCTTTGATACCTAAGCTGCGCTAGAAAAGAAGGCATGTGTGCGTGCAGTCACGGCTAAATCAGCGCTACTTTTGAAGCTGGCCGAGACTAGCGCGTTGCGCCAAGACATTCCTGCTGACTATTTATTAGTGCGTAGTATTTTGTTTGATAAGACGGCTGACGAAAACTGGCCAGAGCTCTGGCATCATGGCTTGAGCATTGCCGTGGAGGAGAAAAAACATCGTCGATGGCTATGGGCCTTGGTCCATGAAGAATGGGGTAGTGCATGAGCACCCCCCCGTCGGAGGTTTTCCAGTAGATGGCAACGCTGCGGTTAAACTCAGATCCTACGCCAGCAAGCAATGTGCTCTACGAGTGATTCGGGGGGCAAATAAATCTGGTACAATGCACCCAGCATCTGTGTCGGATGCTGTAGAAGTAGGACAGGAGGTTACCTGCGCTTGTGCAGCTGGGGGGGGGGCTTAAGATGTCCCCTTTAATATCACACGCCTCTCGGAGATCTGACCCTTCCCACGAGGCGGAGAATATTGCATTTTGAATACGCTTATAAAGGCTGCCTTCACCCTGAATTGAGCTGGTGTAGATGACCGTGTCACATTTGCTAGGCTTGTACATAGCTCAGGCTGCGGCCGACTTCTAGGTGCTCGATGTGAATGCAATGGCTGCCTGCTGGTATCATCTCAGGGAAGCGGTCTGGCCATTCAATGACAAGAATGGCATCTCGCTCTAAATAGTCTTCCCAGCCGATTGCTAGTAGTTCTTCGGGCTTCTCCATTCGATACCAATCAAAGTGGAGCAGCTCAGGTGAGCAATCGGTGTATTCATTAACGAGGGCAAACGTGGGGCTAGTAATAGAATCAGTACGTCCAAGAGCGGAGGCGATTCCTTGAGTGAGGTGGGTCTTTCCAGCACCTAGGTCGCCAATCAGCGCGAGGATGTCACCTGAGCGAAGTTGCGTGGCTAGCTCCGAGCCAAAGGCTTTCATTGCTTCTGCTGAGTCTATTTCTATTGGGAAAAGTTGTTGCACGGGAATGTTTTTGAACTTTTTTGAGATAAGTTCAAAAAAAATCTTGCCGATATGTGAGATTTGTGGTCAATTCCGCGCCCAGTCCAGCGCGCTCT
>NZ_JBDOPO010000053.1:0-3736 GCF_039830215.1 Rubritalea sp.
CCGCTCGATAAATGCATTGGGTTCAAACAAGCCATGGGTCATGAGCCCAGCAACCGGATCGAGTAGTCCATAAAAGCGCTTATCCACTTTGCCCGCAGACCACGCAGCATAACACTGGCCGATAGGATGGTCCATGTAGCTAGTGAGAACTAGATGCCAACCTTCTAACATAGCCTTGGCGCAGACTGCTGTGACATCATCAATTGCCGGTTTGATCACCGCATAGCGGAATTGATTACTCGCTATAGGCACGTCTCTATCAATAGCCAAAGGCACGCCATACACCTCACGTAGTCCCTGCCAAGCTGAATCGTCAGTTCTGCATGGATCTTCTAAAAAATCGATCTTTGCGCGTAGTGACTCGCCCATAGACTGGACAAATTCGCGCACCTCGCCGCCCCCAAGGACATTGTTGAAGTCGAGCCTCCAACGTAGCTCCGGGTGGTCGGAGTGGACCTCATGCATCAACTTCAACTCAGCCTCCATATCGCGACCAGCCTTCATTTTTACCACATCAAATCCAGCCGCCAGAGCTTCATCTATTTTGTCTCGGCCACCCACGATGGTCGCGTGGCTCCTAGGAACTTTCACATCATCAAACAAACTAACACCCGCAAGCCGCGCAGCGCCATCAACCATCGCACACTTAACAGCAGCACGGACTAGAGGTCTAAAGAGACGACGGTTTTTCAAATCATCTAGCACTTCATCTAGCGATGGATCGCCAAGCACCTCCCAAGGTTGGATACAGCCAACACCGCCATTGATACGAATAAGCACTCCTTCGTGAGAAGTGCTATCGGAGCGACTATTGAGGCCCCGTCTGCTGTGCAATGTGTATCGATGGATGTGGATAGGTTCGCTCATGGTCGTTATCATTTAGATAACACAAGCAATCGTGAAGAGGACAGCAAAAAGGATCAATTGCGCACCACCTAGAGCTAAGAACTTATTGTACTTCGCACTCGGTGGCTCATCGCGCACTAGTCCCCAGATCCTGACACCAAGCACAATAAACATAGAGCTCCCAAGCCACAGGCTCATTTGCCCCATTGCCAGCCAGACCAGTGAAAGAACAAAGGCCCCAAAAATCTCGATCGCTACCACCCGTTTCCCCCAGCTTTCCCCCAGCTTCACTGCAAGTGTGTTCTTCGCATTGCCTGCATCTTCTACACGGTCGCGGAGGTTATTGATAGAAATCAACACTGCGCTAAGCAATCCAAGTTGTAGACCTAGAAGGAGCCCCTCGATTGGCCATTGGCCTAGTTGGACAAAAATCGTCCCCATAACCGCGATCACTCCAAAAAACAGGACAACAAAGACCTCCCCCAAACCACGGTAAGCAAGCGGTACTGGACCACCAGTGTAGCCGTAACATAGGTAGAGCGATGGCAAGCCTATTGCCACCATTGCCCAGCCTCGCGCTTGAAACAAAAACCAGCCAAAGACTGCGGCAACCAACAAGCACGCAAGAGCAGCACCGTACACCTGACCTCTGCTAAGCAAACCAGATGCCGTAGCGCGCACTGGCCCGAGTCGCTGCTCAGTATCAGCCCCCTTGTCGTTGTCGATCGCGTCATTAAAGAAGTTGGTGCCAATTTGAATCCAAACAGCCCCCATCAATGTGCAAAGTGCCAACCACCAATTGAATTGCCCATCGAGTTTCCAAGCTAGCATGCAACCCAGCCACACGGGAACAACCGCGGCTGGCAAGGTCTTTGGCCGTGCTGCGAGTATGCAGGATTTAAGGGTGCTGTTCATTAGAGGTTTCTAACCACAGATTCCGCTGACTATACAGATTCTTTTTTGAGGAACCCATGCAGCATGGGTAAACGAACCGCGAAAGACACGAAAATGGAGAACGCGAATCGGCAGGGGCAGGTCTCCGAGGTGCCATCTAGGTTGATGCGTATATTATAATGTGCCTATCCTTCAGAAGAACACCTCTTTGAAACAAACGAATATGCAGCGAATAGGGTGTAGCGTCATTGACTAGAGGCTTGGTAGCAACTTGATTCGTTGGTAGTCAACCTCACCGAACATCTCTGAGAGAGTGCCCCTGCCAAACTCCCCTCCAGTCACTCAGCAAGAAACTCTCGAACCGCTGAGGTGAATTCGGCTGGCTTTTCCCAAGGGACACGATGGCCGCAACCTGGGATAATGCGCAACTGGGCATTCGGCAGAACATCGACGGCGGCTCTGGCCACCTTTAAAAATTTTGTATCATTCTCCCCCACGACCCAGAGCACAGGGCATGTCACCTTCTCTAGCTGCGGTAGTAGATTTTCCTGCACGCCGACAGTCCAATCCATAAAAGAACGTGCCACAGCCTCACGTCTGGGCTGCAGAGTTCGGCGGTCTGGCATGCTGGTTCCACTCAAAACCCCTTGTGCATTCCATTCTGCTAGAAATGTATCCCATTCACCTTTCAGAGCCTTAGCCGCCCATGCTGCATCGTGGGCTTGGCGAGGAATCAGGTCTTCCTTCGCAATACCTGTGTGAGCCGAGATAATCACTGCTTTACTCCACTTAGTAGGATCTGCGATCAGCGCATGCAATGCCAGACGCCCCCCCATAGAATAGCCTAACAACACAGGGTCTGTTGCATGCACCTCCTTATTGAAGGCTGCACCAAACTCACTAATTGGCATAGGGCAACAGGCTAGGAATTGCCACAAATCCACGCGCGCCACAGGCTGATTCACCTGCTTCATAGCTCTCGCCAATGGTTTCCAGTCCGCAGCCATTCCTACTGCGCCATGTAATGCATATATCATTGATTCGCTTTTATTGACCAGTTCACCTTCATTCTTTCTGAAGTAGTCGAAATCTGCATATCTAGCAATTGATAATCATTGAATCCTGCTGGACCACGATTCGGAAAATACAAATTCCCGAGCGAATAGACATTCGGCACCCCACGGTAATATGCGATATACTGTCGAATATGCGGGGGGCTCCCAATCACCACGTCGGGCACCATTCTTGACTAATAACTGAGATACAGATCTATGACTCTGAGTCGCCAAGATGGTGTATTCATTATCCCAGTCTGCAGGATAATGATGACAGCGCATTTCTCCTTCAGCCTAAGTATCGAAGCTTCTGTAGCTTCGGCATTACGATGGGTACTGCTGAACTCGCTTATCAGCTAGAGAACTAGGATTCAAATCAGTATTGCAGCTTAGGAAGCCGATTTTCACTCCTTACATATCAACCTCTAACAAACAGATATAAGATTGAGGCTTACCGACTACAGACATTAATCCAGAATTCGTTAGACTTCTTAGTGTTGCGTCGTGCCCAGTGGGTCCTGCATCATAGGTATGCTTGCTTACATTTACAGCATCCAAGCCTACTACTCGGAGCAATGATCGACGTTGGGTTTTGTTCACGAACGTAAACTGCTAATGGCCACTGTCATCTCTAGTGTCAGTCAAGAAACGACATTATTAATGGGGCTTGGAATCAGGCAGCATAAGAAATTTTTGATGGATTGAACTATTTCGGCTGCGCAAGTTTTTGTCTGTAAAAGCTCATTTAGGTTAGGGCTGAAGCTGCTATTTTTTGTTGTTTTAGTTGAGAGTGAGATAGGTTTTTCCTGTTTCCCAGTCTTCTGATATTTCCATCAGAACTGCTGTAACTAGGCGCTCTAATGAGGCTTCGTTTGGAAAGAGTCCGACGACTCTAGTTCTGCGCTTGATGCAGCTATTGAGCGTCTCGCACATGTTTGAGG
>NZ_JBDOPO010000275.1:0-16751 GCF_039830215.1 Rubritalea sp.
TTGATCAGGCATCGTGTTCTTTAAACACTGTTGCACTTTATTTTGTTGCGCCTCATTGAGTGAAGATCCAACGCCTTTCGGCCTACCGGGTTTTCCAACTTTCAGAGCTTTACTTCCACCTTCTTGCTATTTTTTTACCCATTCCGAGACTTTGTTTCGTCCTACATCTACAATTACGCCAATCTCAGCATAAGTGAGCCCCTGTTTACGAAGAAGTACAGCTTGCTTGCGTCTATCTTCGAGTTGGCTAGGTGTGAGCGTACGTGCGTCTTGAAGTTTCATAGCTTATATTTAGCAGAAATAATGCCAACTGGTTTTCCGCCTGATTAATGTATATATCGAATAAAGCAATTGCGCCTTGCTTAATGTGAACTATGAGTGCGGTTGCGCGGCTGGCATCGTGGTGGCTAGTCTCTTCGCTAATAGCAAAAGACGGCAGCTAGCACTTTAGGTCCAAACTAAGGTGGAGCTTCGCTGTAGCCCTAAGGCTCATCGAAGGCTACATAGCTCCCTGCTGTAAATTTCCGAGCTTGCTGGTCTATGCCGTGGTTGTCGTAAAATTTCTCGGCAGTATTTAGATCTAGGCTAACAGGTCAGTGAGGTGAGATAAACCAAGCCAGTTGAGGCTGAGCGAACTGGGGTAGTCGCCGACATGGTTGTTAGTTTAGCTGTAGAAAATCGTCTGCAGGCATTTTGAGCTTTGGTATTTGCGCCCATACAAATACTGGTTTTTCCAATGGACGCGAAAACCTACATATTCCTCTGTGAGAGGACTGAGAGTGATAGAAAATGTATGAAAACTGAACTTCTATTCAGCATGCTAGAATGATGCTAACAACAGAGGGATCTATGGAGGAAGGGTTTTGTTAGTCTCGATTCCTAGTCACAAAAAATCCGCACCAGTAACTGGTGCGGATTTTTTAGCGGTGGAGCGGGTAGAGAGAATCGAACTCTCCTACTCAGCTTGGAAGGCTGGTGCATTACCACTATGCTATACCCGCGTTGCCGTTAGTTCTGCCTTCTTACTGAAGACGTGGGGAGTATTAGGCTAGGAGTGCGCTTGGCTCAAGCCTAAACTTGCATAAATTTCACGTGTCGTTTTTGACTTATTGAGAGTGTAGATGTGAATACCATCGACTCCACTGTCGAGTAGCTCCAGGCATTGTTGCGCAGCGTAATGAGTACCAATGCGTTCCACAGATTTTTGATCGCCATTGGCACGCTCAAGTGCTCGAAGAAGCTTAGCCGGATAGCGTGCTCCTTCCGCTAATTCAGCCATGCGTCTCATGCCTTTTACTGAAGTGACGGGCATAATCCCTGCGATAATCGGGACAGTAATTCCAGCAATTTGGCATCTTTCGCGGTAATCGAAGAAGTCATGGTTGTCGAAAAAGAGCTGAGTGCAGATATAATCGGCGCCAGCATCGACCTTTTCTTTCATGTATTCCATCTCTAGTACGCGGTTAGGAGTGGTCGGGTGACCTTCGGGAAAGCCTGCCACGCCAATGCCGAAACCACGTGGGTCTGGGTGCCGGCCAGACTCATTGAATTTTTTGATGAATGCCACTAGGTCTGATGCGAACTTGAAATCATCTGTGGAGCGGTCGTAGTCCGGTTGGTCACGTGGGGGATCGCCACGGAGAGCTAAGATATTCGAGACGCCTGCGTCAGCATAGCGCTGGAGGATGGCATCGATCTCAGCTTCACTGTGGCCAATGCATGTGAGGTGGGGAACAGGTGGTATGCCAGTGGTTTCCTTTATTCGGAGAACAAGGTCGTGTGTCAGATCTCGCGTGGAGCCACCTGCACCGTAGGTCACAGAAACAAAGGATGGCTTATAGGGTTCGAGTTCAGCGATGACTTCATAAAGAGCGTCAAAGCTTTCTTGCGCACGCGGGGGAAAGAATTCAAACGAGAGTGACGGGCCTTCTTGGCTGAGAATGTCGGAAATGTGCATGGACGGCGTATTTGTGCAGTATGGGAGGTGGGAAGCAAAGCCAAAAAGCAGTAAACGAAGGTGTAATTTGGTCACCAATGGGGTGCTGTGCCAAGAAATTGCAAAAGAGCAGGTTTTTGATGCCTTTGATTCGAGGAAAGGATTCGACAAGTGAGGATCTCTGAACGATGCTAGCAATCTCAGACATAAGCTGAATATTTACGTTTGAGAAGAATATAGAACTATGAAGATAAAAAATACGATACGTAATGTTGTACTGAGTGGTGCAGCCGCTTTGTCTACTGTCATTCCTGCTGCGGCAGCTGAGACTGACTTCAATGAAGTTGGTAAGCAGATGTCAATTATGCTGCAAAATCGACATTATGATCGTCTCCCGTTTGACGCCAAGCTAAGTGAGAAAATTTTCAAGATGTATATCAACGAGCTGGATTACGGCAAAATGTTTTTCACGCAGAAAGATATAAATGCGCTCGAGAAACAATACGGTAATCAGCTCACAGAGCTGTTGCTGCACAAGGAAAGCATGCAACCTGCACAGGCAATCTATAATCTTTACCGCAAACGAGTCGAGGAGCGCACCGAGTATGCGAAAGAGCTTCTGACCAAGGCTAAATTTGATTTCAATAGCAACGAGACTGTGGTGCGCTCGCGCCGCGATGTTAAAGAACCGACGGATAAAGGCTGGCCCGCAGATAAAGCTGCAGCAGACAAACTCTGGAATGGCATGATCGAAGATGCAATGTTGGCAGAAACGCTGCGTCGCTCAATTATTGAGACTCGAGCTAAAGAGCAAGGCAAAGAGAATCCGCTGAAAGATGAGAAAGTAATCGGAGATAAACTGATGTTGCGCTATGAGCGTGTGAAACGAACAGTCGATGATGTGGACAATGAAGATATAGCTAACTTTTTTCTCAGTGCTGTAGCTAAATCATACGGGCCGCATACCGATTACTTTAGTGCGCGTGAAATGGAGCGTTTCATGTCGAGCATGAGCAACGAATTTGTAGGTATTGGAGCCTTACTGCAGGGAGAAGAAGATGGTGCGACCAAGATAAAGGGAATCGTCAAAGGTGGCCCAGCTGAGTTAGCTGGTGAACTCAAACTGAATGACCGTGTTGTTGGGGTAGATATTAACAATACTGGCGAAGTGATCGACATCATGTTCATGAAGATCGATAAGGTAGTGGATAAGATTAGGGGGGCTGCAGGAACCAGTGTTCGGCTCAAGGTTGAGCCTGCAGATGGTGGCGAGCCTAAATTTATCGTGATCAAGCGAGGTACTGTCGAAATGGGGGAATCGTTTGCTCAAGGTGAGATTATTGAACGCAAGAGCGCAGATGGTGGATTGAGCCGAATCGGTGTGATCACCTTGCCATCTTTTTACGCAAACTTTGATACTGGCGAAACCCGTTGCTCAGTGGATATTGAAAAAATTCTTCATAGATTTAATAAAGAAAAAATCGAAGGTCTAGTGCTCGACTTACGTGGGAACGGTGGAGGGTCTCTCGAAGAAGTCCGACGAATGACTGGTTTTTTCATAGGCAAAGGGCCCGTGGTTCAGGTGAAAAACTACAAAGGGAGCATCGAGCTCAAAAGCGCGCATGATAATGCCATCTTCAAGCAGCCAATGGTTGTGCTAATAGATAAGTCGAGTGCTTCTGCGAGTGAGATCCTCGCAGGTGCTTTACAGGACTATAATAGGGCTTTAGTTGTAGGAACAAGCTCAACCTTTGGTAAGGGAACAGTTCAGCAGCCGATGGATATCTCTCGCTTCATGCCATTCTTTGCAAATCGTGAGCGATCTGGTTACCTCAAGCCAACCATTCAGAAATTTTACAGAGTTTCAGGAATGTCGACTCAGAACAAGGGAGTCGAATCCGATATTGTTCTGCCTAATATACTGGACGCCGTGGATGTGGGGGAGAAATACCTCTATTATGCACTGGCATACGATAAGATTCGCAAAGCTGTTGGGTATAAGCCGGCTCCACGAGAAAACCTTTTCGTCTCCCAATTAAAGGGAAAGAGCCTCAAGCGCATAAAGCAATCCAAAGATTTTATGTATATCGAAGAGGATGTGAACCGTACTAAGGAAAGAATTGAAAAGAACGAGATCTCACTCAATGCTGAAGTGCGCAGGGACGAATTAGCGCAAGCTGAAGCGCGTACTAAGCAACGAAATAAAGAGCGAGTTTCACGCTTTGCTAATGTTCAGAGAGAAGACAAAGAGAAAATGACATTTTATAAAGCTCACCTAGATGACCTTAAATCTGCTAAATTGCCGGTTTTTGATCCTTCTTCAGACGATAACGGCTACATGAACCTTGCTGTTGACAAAGTAGAAGCTCTCGATGTGACTCCAGAGTGGCCATCAGGTATGGATCCGGTAAAGCGCGAAGGAATCGCGATTCTGGATGACTTGGTAAAGATGACGAACCAGGCAAAAATGGCTGGTGTTCTTAATAAGTAATCACACAGGATTTGATAGAACCCGTTTGGCAGTGAGCCGAGCGGGTTCTTTTTTACATGAGCGAGGAAGAGCAAATTCGTCAAGCATTACACTCTATATTAGACGATGCAATGCAGCTGCTGGAAGAGCTTAGTGATGTGGCTTTTGCTTCTAAGGTGAAGGTTGAGTGGAACTCGCGGATGCGATCAACTGCTGGACGAGCATTTTGGCCAGAGGCGAGGGTGGAGCTCAACCCTAGGCTGATCTCTATAAGTTTGGTGGAAGTTCGCAGGACTTTACTACATGAATTGGCACACCTTTTGGCCTACTATCGTTGCGGTCGACGCAGAATTGCTCCGCACGGAGTAGAGTGGCAACTCGCCTGTGCCGATTTAGGAATACCAGGCGAGAGGGCCACGCATAGTTTGCCTCTGCCTCGTCAGCAGCAGCAAAAGAAATGGCGGTATTCCTGTCCTAGATGTGGCAAGGGTATAGAGCGTGTACGCAAGATGAAGCGCTACGTGGCCTGTTACCCTTGTTGTCAGAAATATAATGGCGGTAGGTATAAAAAAGAGTTTTTGCTCGTACTAGAGCAAATTGTTTAGCGTTGGATGACCTGCCATCCAGCCGCCTCAAAACCAGACTTTGCATTTTGGCTTATTTGTCCGTATACGAGTAGTTTGTACTTCATCTGCGGCATTTTGGGTGCTCTAGCAAATTCGGAGATGCGCGGTGTCCATGAGATGAAATCAACAGGAGCTACGACTTCTACCATTCCTTCTTTAGTGACTCCGGCAGGCATCCGGACCACAGTAGTGAGTGCCGCGTAGGGTGTCTTCTTGTTCTGGGCTTTGAGTTTCATCATCACCTGGTTGAGGTAGCGCGTCTGATTTTTGCTCAAGCTGTTTGCCGCAATACCGAGAACATTGACTCTGTCACCCTTTTCAGGGAATGTCTTGAGGGCTTCAATGATGCTGTGGCGTTGGGCTATACTTAGATCTTGATTGCGAAAAACTGACTCGATCAATGTTTCACTCGCTCCTAAGGCAAGCATTGAGTCGCGGTCGCGTAGGAGAAGTTCGCTCGGAGTCACATCGTAAATGTCTTCGGGCAAGCCTATAGTTTTGGTGGCGGTCATAGCGGTCGAAATTTTACCAGAAATGCCTAGGCGGAGAGGTAGACCGCCGGCAAAAAACGCCCAAGTGATTTTCTCTATTTCCGCCTGTAGAAGTGCGTTGTCGCTATAAGGGTCGACTCCGAGTTTGCGGGCGCAGTCGAGTTTAGCCTTATCAAATCCAGCAATGCTTTTGGCTGATTTACTCAGATCATTCACTGTGCCATTTGAGTTCTTTTTATCGTGTCGGTGTTTCCATTTGTCTTCGGCTTTCTCTGAAGCGTTCGAGATAGATGATCCGACCTTTTTGAAAAAGTGGCCAACTGTGGCTGGAACTTTCCGGAGTGTTTCCTCAGGGGCTTCTGCAATGTTTTTGACTGCGTCAATCGGGGCTTCGATTGATTGCTTAAGGCCTTCAGCAAAAAGGTCGGTACGGCTGGTTTCGACAAGTGTTTTGATCGCTTTGATCTCGTTGATACACTCAGCGAGCGTGTTGATTCCTGAGCATTTTACTTCGCCATAATTAGTGTCGATAGTGAAGTGAATCATGAATCCATCACTTGGGCAAAACTCTCGGATACGGTGTAGATCACTCTTTAGTAGTTCTGGCGGCAGAATCTTTGACGCTTCAAAGATTGGCGGTTGCTCGAAAGCTATGGGAGCTTGAGCATTGGCCAAAGTGGGGCTCAAGGCTAGCAAACTGCCACCGATGTAGATTAGAAGGTATTTCATGCCTAACATGTAGAATGAAATACGATTTTGAACAAGACTTAGATATTTTTCCTGAGGTTCTCCCTATTGTCTCAAAACTCTTACTAGATGAGTTTTGGCGCAGCACGGGGGCACTTTGAATCGTTGAGGCCTAATCTAGGTTTCTACTTTATCTTCGAGCCTCTTCTGCATTCTCTTGGATAGCATAGGACGAATGAGGCCATAGAGGAGATAGAGTGTGAAGATGAGAGTCGGTGTGTACCAACGGGTTTGCTCATTGAGTAAAAGCATGAAAAAAATAGCCCCAATCACGACTCCCCAGAGTGAGCCCTTAGTGCGCCAGTCTACTTTCTTGAAGCTTGGATAGCGTACGTTACTCAACATGAGGGCCGAGAGGCCTAACATGGCGAGTGCAAGCACGTAGTTCCAAGCGCCTAAACCCTGTCCTGTGCTAGCTGAATCAGTGTATAAGTGAATAATAAGGAAGGTAATGGATGCGATGAATCCGGCAGCCATTGGGATGGGGATTCCTCTAAAATCCATATTATCGCCTGGTTTTTTAGGCATGTTTGCTAGGCAGTTGAATCGGGCTAAGCGCATTGCGCCACAGAGCAGGTAAATAAAGGCTATTGCCCAGCCAATTTTAAAGTCGCCGAGTTGCTCAGAAAGGGGGAAAAGCACAGCTTTGGATACGAGGAGAGCCGGAGCCATGCCAAAAGAAACAACGTCGGCAATCGAGTCAAATTCTTGGCCGAATGGAGATTCTTGGCCACCAAGTCGAGCCAGTCTACCATCGAGTAGATCGAATATACAGGAGCCAAAAATGAGCATGATCGCCTGTTGGTAAAACTTATATGCTTCAGAGAACTCGTCGTGCTGCATGCCTTTGAAAATCGTGAGGACGGCAAAGAAACCGCAGCAAAGGTTGCCTGCAGTCATCAAGTTGGGTAGCAGGTAGATTTTTGGTTCTTCGTATTCCTCACTCATTGCAGTGCTACATAGGCATAATTGTTGGGGAAGAAACAGTGGAAAATGTTGGTAGATGTGATTAGCTTGGCCTCGCAATGGCAGATCTAGAAGCATCCACACCCATGGCGAGCTTACTCGCTCGATTCCCAGGCTCTAAGCGCGCGCTTTTCGCACGTTATCATATCGGTGGTTGCAGTTCGTGCGCCTACCAAGATGATGAAACATTGGGCGAGGTCGCTACTCGCAATGAGATTGATGTGAACGAGGCGATCGAACATATCCTTCAAAGCCATAAAGTCGATGCTGCAATGTTGATATCAGCTAAAGAGGCCAAGGAGTTGATTGATTCAGGGGCTGAGCTTGTCTTTTTGGATACGCGGACGCGTGAAGAGCACGAGGCTGTGGCTATCCATGGTTCTGAATTCATGACGCAGGAGCGCCAGCAAGAGTTGTTCGGATCAGCCAAAGAGGATTCTACTATTATCCTCTACGATCACACTGGTGGGAAAGTGCTCGATACCTGCGCATGGTTTCAAGGGCATGGCTTGAAAGGTACTCGTGGGGTTATTGGTGGCATCGACGCTTGGAGCAAAGAGGTCGACAATTCAGTGCAGAGGTACCGGCTAGAAATGGACTAATTGCTCCAGGGCGCTTTGAGTAGTGACTCGTGAATGAGTACCTTGTCGGGGTGCTGACGGTGCAAATTTTTACGGTATTCAGCGATGGCGTCTTTACGGCGTGAGGTTTCGAGCGCTACGATGACCTCTGATTTGAGTTTCTCGAAGCTTCCTAGCTTGGCTGGTTTGGAGTCAGTGACTTCTACTAGGTGCCAACCTAGCTTTGTTTTGATAATTGTTGGTTGGTGGAGTGCAAGTGCGAAGACAGCATCAGTAAAGTCGTCTGGAGAGCGATGCTGGCTTAACCAACCTAAATCGCCACCTACTTTTTTACTGCGTTCGTCTTCACTGAGTTTTGAGCAAAGTGAGATGAAGTCGTTGGTTTTTGACTGGATGAAATCGAGGGCTTCTTTCAGCGAACGTTGGGCGTTTTCATCAGAATGTCCGAGTGCTGCGAGAAAAATGTGACGTACCCTTCTGCAGGCTGGAGTTGTGAGAGACTTACTGTGAGCTGTGTACCACGCGAGCGCTTCTTCGTCTGTGACCGCGATTCCGCGTGCGATATGGTGGTCAAGGTACTTATTTTGCTGAAGCCGGGCCGCTATTCTGGAGCGAAGTTCTTTTTCTCCCTCGAATCCAAAGTTTTGCATCGCCGTCGCAAGCTCTGGTGGGTTAGAAAAGCGGCTGGCAAAGCGTAACATGGCAGCTTGTATTTCAGCTTCAGAGACTGGAAATTCCTTGTCGTTGAGAGCTACTTTCTCTCGCAGTAGTGAATGGTCGCATAGTTCACGTAGGACTGATTTGCGCAGAGCTAGGCGTTCGTTCTCTCCTACATCTTTACGTTTCCGGCCGCTGCGCCAGAGTAGGTCGTCTACTCCGTAGTCAACTTGACTTAGGTAAACGGGTTTTGCAAAAACTCTGGCGACAATACCGCGTTCAAGGTCATTGCCAAGGTCCTCAGCGGGAGATCCCTTCATTCGATAGACCTGATTCTTGAGGGGGCCATCAAAAAGGACGAGGTCACAAAGCAGGTAGAGCATCAATACGCACCAGATCCCGAGGCGGATCACAAACTTAGAACTCATTTTCATCTGCAGTGCTTTTAAACGTGTAGACACAAAAAAGCCACACAACAAAAGCTGCGTGGCCTAGAAAGATAGAGTCGCGTCAGATTAGTTGACTGCAACAGCTTCTGCACCAGTCTCGCCAGTACGGATGCGGATTGCTTCGTCTACAGTAGAAAGGAAGACTTTTCCGTCACCGATCTTGCCTGTGTTTGCACTCTTAACGATCGCTTCAGCGACAGTTTGCGCTTGATCGTCGTCAACTACGATGTCGATTTTAACTTTAGGAAGGAAGTCTACTGTGTACTCAGATCCGCGGTAGATTTCAGTGTGTCCCTTTTGGCGTCCAAAACCTTTGACTTCAGTGACAGTCATGCCCTGAACACCGACTTCAGCGAGTGCTTCTTTGACCTCTTCGAGTTTGAATGGCTTGATGATTGCTTCGATTTTTTTCATAGCTTAAAATAGTTTGTCTTGATGGATTATCAGCAAGTAGCGTGCCAATATTTGCGCTGATCAATATTTTTGTTTGATTGGTATTACCTTAGATGAGCCGATAGGTGCTTGCAAGAGAAGAAAATTAGATTGTATGTCTGTAAATAATTCTAGCGAAGAACATATCGTGCTCCAGGTAGTTGTCGGATGAGTCTTTTCATTTCGAGCTTCAGCAAGGTACTCATCACTACCGCGACAGGAAGTTGGGAGTCGCTGACAATATGGTCAATCAATGTCTCCTCTTTACTGAGAGTATCGAGAACACATTGTTCCGTGGCATCTATTTCTTTCAGAGGCGAGGCCGCGGGTTGGACTTCTAGTTCTAAATTCAGAGGGAGAGATTCGAGGTCTTCTAGAATGTCATTTGCGCAGCTTACCAAAGATGCTCCGTCACGGATGAGTTGATTACAGCCAGCTGATGTGGCTCGATCTATTGGGCCTGGTACAGCATACACACTTTTTCCCATTTCGATTCCAAGGTTAGCAGTGATCATTGACCCACTCCACTTAGGGCACTCCACTACAAGCACACCAGAGGACCAAGCAGCGACAATGCGGTTGCGCATAGGGAAGGTCTTCTTGTCAGGTCGGTGCTGAAGAGGAAATTCCGAGATTACAGCTCCATTACCATTGGCAATTTCTTCGGCTAGTTTGAAGTTCTCTGGCGGATAAAGTTGAGCAAGTCCTGAGCCTATGACTGCAATCGTACGCCCCTTGGCATCGAGTGCTCCACGGTGCGCGAAGGAGTCAATCCCACGGGCCAGGCCGGATATGATGGAGAGGCCAGATCGAGCGAGAGCCCGAGAAAATCCCAGTGCTGCTTGTTGTCCATAGTGAGTGGTCCGGCGGGAGCCGACGATAGAGATGGCATGTTTATCCGAGTCAATGAGTTCTCCCCATACGTAGAGCGCCAGTGGGGGATCGTACATGTGACGTAGAGATTCTGGGTAGTCTGAGTCTTCTTGGGTTATGATCGAAATGCCTCTGGCTTTGGCTTCTTCGAGTTCTTTGTTTAGGTCAATGTGCTGTTCCCATTGGCAGATTAATCGGGCGGTTTCGGGGCCGATTCCATTGGTCTTCGTGAGCTGTGATTCACTTGATTTAAGGATAACTTCAGCTGAGCCGAGACGTTCAATCAAGCGTCGCACCCTAATCGGCCCAATCTTTGGTAGCATATTCAGAGCTATGGTAGCTTCGTGTGAATTCATAGTAAGTGAAATGGTTAGCTGTTAGGATGAGCTAGATTTCTTTGGGCCTCAAGAATGAAATGGGTAGACACGAAAAAGCCGCAAGCGATAACACTTGCGGCTGGAGAGGGATATAGTACGTCGGGCTGCTACTTCTTGTAGACTGAGTCTGGGTCGAATGCGAGGTCTTCGGTGAACGCTAATGCTGTAGGAGCGCTGCCGGCTGCGAGGTCAACCTTGCGGTAGAAGCAGGAATTGCGGCCAGTGTGGCACGCTCCAGCCCCTTGTTGATCCACGTATATGATCACGGCATCTTGGTCGCAGTCCGTGCGGATTTCGACCACCTTCTGAGTGTGACCAGAAGTGGCACCTTTGTGCCAGATTTCTTGACGGCTGCGTGAGTAGTAAACCACTTCACCGAGCTTTAGTGTCATTTTGAGTGACTCTTCACTCATGTAAGCGAGCATGAGCGGCTCTTTAGTCACTGAATCCATTGCAACGCATGGGATGAGGCCATTTTCATCGAACTTTGGGGCGAAGATGGCCTTTTCTTCGACTTCTTTTTTGTCCTCTCTGTTGCCAAAACTAATAGATGTGCTCATAAGCTTAGGTTAGATCATGGGTTAGGCTGCAAGAAACCTCAAGCGCTCGTCAGAGGCTAGAATTTCGTTAAGATTCTCCCATCCTGAATCAGTCTGAAGGTTGAAGATATTGAGGTAGAGGCCCACGAGTTGTGGGTCGAAGTCTACGAGTAATGTGTCAATAGCGGATTTGAGCTTGTCGGTGTCCAATGTTTCAGGGAGAGCTCCGTCGACGGCTCCTTTGCCATCGTGCTCTATGCCCATTGCGTCACAGAATGCGACGAGCAATGCTTGCTGACCTTGCATGAAATAGACTTGGAAAAGGTGTTCACCAATCATGTCGCTAGACTTGAGTTTGAGGGTTTTGTGCATCCAAGCGATTTGTTCAGCGATAGACTTCTTCTGGACGAAGACTGGGCGGAGCTTGCGGTCGTTAGCGAGTGTGGCGACTGTCGTCTTATAGAGGTCGCGTTCTTCTGCTCTCATCCATGTGAAAAGGTCTACAATGATGGATGGCTTGATGTTTTGGTAAATTTCGTATGCGTTCACGGTCGTATTAAGGAAATTAATGGCTGCGCAGTGAAGCAGCTATGAAGGATCCGTCAAGGGTAGGATCAGCGCGTAGTGCTAAAATTATGGGGTCAATTTATTGCCAAGTTGTGATGATGGCATTCTCGTCGTCTGCTTCTTCACCAAAGCACCAAATGAGGCTGCGCTTACCTTTGACCGTTGTGTCACCAAATCTAGAAGGCTCTTTGATCTGGTTATCATAAGTTCCATCAAGAATGATACTGAATTGCCCCCCGAAGCTAGTGACTAAGGAATCGATGTTATCGCCGGATCCATAAACTAGTCCACTTCTGCCATTTGCCGCATCAGCCAATGAAGAAATGAAGTTTTTACCTTTGGCGTTAAGGTCCTTAGTATTGCCAGCTAAAGTGTTGAGCATGTCTACCAACTGAGACTGCAAGAGTTCTTCATCAGTCCCCACATCAATCGGGAAATAGCCGTATTCGTCGTAAAAATCTTCAATTCCTCGTTCTACAGTCATGGCTATTGCGCGGTTTTTCTCAATATTGCTTTTCTTGATCATTTTACTGGCGATTGGGTAAGATATAGCAGCGAGCACAGCGATTATGGCTATCACTACGAGGACTTCCACTAGGGAGAAACCTCGACGCATAGGTTGGGATGATGAAAGTCTTTGCATAATTTAGATAAACTAGTTGGACTCTATGCGTCATAAGTCATTCATTCCAATTCTTTTTTTTGCTACAAGTTGTTGTTGCTTTGATTACTTGACTTCACTTTGAGTGTGGATACACTTTGTATATACAAATTTAAATTTAGTAAATCTCATTGATTTCTTTAAAATAATGTTTTCACACGCCCTAAAACTCCCTAGCGTAGCACGCAATCCATGAAAAACTGTTTCAAAAGCCAGTCCCCCCAAGCGCGTAGTGCATTCACCTTGATTGAGATGCTCGTTGTTTTGGTGATCATGTCGACACTCATAGGTATAGGTGCACAAGTGATGAAAAATGCGACGACTGCTCAGGGAACTGATACCGCTGCCTCAATGGCTGAAAGCCTTTTTGCCGAAGCTCGAGGCTTAGCCAAGAGCAGTGGGTCATCGACACGAGTGGTCATTTATGCTGGTGGCGGCACGGGGGATGACCGAACTAAGCATCTGCGCTATATGGGAATCGTTGGGCAGGACAAGGATGCAACAACTGGAGAATATTTGGAGGTAGGTGAGGAACCTCTATTTAAAGACCAATTGAAGGCGCGTGGTGTTAAACTGCCCTCAAAAGTATTTTTCAATGCTAATCTGAGTAATGTGTCCGCGACAATGCCTGTGCAGATTCCTGGCATGACGGGCACTCAGCAATGCTATTACTACGAGTTCAATGCGGAAGGGGTTATTACAGAGCCAGCTGCAGTTGCTCTGGACGACCCTGTGTCGTTTGTTGTGCAGTCAGGTCAGCTCTACCCTACGGATGATACGCCAAGAGTAGCTAAAGCAGGAAGTCGTGACGTAGCAGGCTTTGCTATTTGGAAACGTGGCAATACCACTCTCTTTAGAAGTCCTGAGCAGGTCCCTAGCCTCCCTAGCGGCAGTGATCCAACGTTCTAAAATGCTAGCCTCCTTCTATTGCACCCATCCTTTTTATGAGAAAAAATATTTCTAGCCGTAAAGGCTTTTCGCTTGTTGAAGTGGTCATAGCCATCGGCTTGGTCGCTGTGTTGCTGACCACTTTCATGGCTGTTTTTGGTCCAGCCCAGAAAAACATAAGCAACACGATCCGAGTGGCCGAGGCAAATAGACTCGTCCATACCTTAGAAAATGAAATGGCAATCCTCCGACCAGGTGAAGATGACTATACTACGGCTTTTGATAAGGCATTCCAGTGGATTAAGGATTCACATGACGAGGACAATGCTATTATAATCTATCAATACCACGCTCTTCCAAATAGTGAAAATCCTGATGGAACACTTCAAGTCGCCGTCGATGGAAATAAGAAAAGCCTCATTACTGATGACCAAAAATTACCTGGAGTCGATTATATCACACAAACAGTAGCCCGCCGTCTCGATAAAGCAGATGCAGCGGTCCTCTCAGCTGAACTTTCTCCCGGTATTGTTCAAGGGGCAGTCTACGCGGTTCGCATGACTCAGTTATATAACAAAGGAGGATCTTCAGGTCTAGAGCTTTTGACAAATGGAAATGAACTTAAGCCTGGAATAGTTAATCCAAGTGATGACGGCAACGTGCTAGCTGATAGTTCACTTTATGAAGAAGCTTATGTAACTCTCCAAGTGGAGTTCTTTCCGCTAAATAACAATCTTCACGCTTACGTAACTAATGGTCCCTGGGAATTTGATAAGTTAGGTTCTCCTGTGGCTACACAGAACATTGCAGTCCGCCGCTAGAATTTTATGAAAACTCACCGATCATTAAGAAAAGGTTTCACGCTCATTGAGCTCTTAACCGCTGTGGCAATCACGACTGTTATTATTGCAGTGTTGATTGGTACAACACGTATGTCCATGGATGCATGGAAAGATAGTAGCGACAAAGCGAGAGCGTCGCGCTTGGCCAAAGAGAGCATTGAAGTGATGGCGCGTGACCTTGAAGGTATCGTGATTCGCTCGGGCAATGATTATGAATGGCTTTCCATTCGGATGGATGATAATGAGGCAAATGGACCTACCAATGCTGAAATTAAAAATCCACTGGAGTTTTTTTTCTTTAGTGCACCAACCGACCGCTACGATGGGAACATAGGAACTGCAGATGACGAGGGAGGCGATATATCTGCTGTGATTTACAAGTTAGCCTATGTTGATCAGCTAGATCCTGTAGGGAAGACTTTTCCTGTATTCTCACTCTACCGTCAGTTGATCAATCCGGATGAAACATTCAGTAAGTATCTGGGTAAGAATAATATCGTAACAGGACTATTAGATAGTGAAGATGTTACAGGATCTAGTAACTTTATAGCCGAAAATATCTACAATTTCACTGTGACTCTTATCTTTGAATTCAATAATGTGACGACTGGGAAAATGGAGCAAAAGCGTGTGCCAGTCATGACTTCTGGTACTGATTTTCAAGAAATTCGGATAACAGGCCGAATGGTAGGTAAAGATAACCCGTCCACAACTTCGGTTCCAGCGTCGCAGTCTCCTGCTGACATTGAAGACAGCAGTGGTAACAATGTAGCCGCATCAGCCCGACTTGCTGGTGCTGAACTGGGTATATTGGTGCTATCAGATTCGGCAATGCGCGCTTTGAATAAGAAGCCTTTCACTGACCAAGCTGCATTCGGCAACTTTGTGAAGGAGAATAGCCACTACTTCTCCAAGTCGGTGATTCTTCCGCGGCCGTAACGAGCATCCCACTGTTTACTTTCCTGGAGTGCTCAGTAGATCACTGAGCGTTTTTTCGTTGAGATCGAGGCTCTGCGTTGCGCCGTCTAGAATATTGTTGGCGAGCGTGTTTTTCTTTGCCTGCATTTGCTGAATTCTTTCTTCAACAGTGCCTGCACAAATGAGTTTGTGCACCATCACAGGTTTGTCCTGGCCAATGCGGTATGCTCGGTCAGTCGCTTGGTTCTCTGCGGCGGGATTCCACCACGGGTCATAGTGGATGACTGTATCGGCGCCAGTAAGAGTGAGACCAGTACCACCAGCTTTGAGGGATATAAGAAAAACTTCTCCTTCACCGCCTTGGAAACGTTCTACCAAAGATTGTCTGTCCTTGGTAGCTCCTGTTAGGATGAGATAGGCGACGTGTTCTTGAGTAAGGTAGTCCTCTATGATCTCTAACATGGAGGTGAACTGGGAGAATATGAGTACTCGATGGCCTTCTTTTCGCAAGGTGACTAACAGTTCGATG
The DNA here is from genome assembly GCF_039830215.1 of Rubritalea sp. Taxonomy (NCBI): domain Bacteria; kingdom Pseudomonadati; phylum Verrucomicrobiota; class Verrucomicrobiia; order Verrucomicrobiales; family Rubritaleaceae; genus Rubritalea; species Rubritalea sp. The sequence goes on from NZ_JBDOPO010000275.1 coordinate 15,550, forward strand.
AGGTAGAGCATTTTTGCGGACTCAGCTTTGGCTGCGTCCTGCATGGATTCGCTATTAAAATTAAGCAGGCTGGGGTGACAGCAGATTTGGCGGAGTTTTAGCAGGGCATCGAGGAAGACAATCTGGGCCTCACCACCACGGGCAACAATCGCTTGGCGAACCTGTTTATCCATCGCGGCGCGTACTGTTTCGTAGAGGTCTTTTTGCTCTGAACTGAGGGTGATGGTGTGGAGGATTTCCGTTTTTGGTGGGAGTTCTTTAGCAACATCGTGTTTCGTTCGACGTAAAATTAGTGGGCCAACTTTTCGGTTGAGGGAGTCACGTTTATTTCGGTCGTTTTGTTTCTCGATAGGCGTGCGGTAGTTCTCCGTGAATGCGGATCGCTCACCTAGCAGTCCGGGCATAAGAAAAGCAAAGAGGCTCCATAACTCACCGAGATTATTTTCGATCGGGGTGCCAGAAAGGCAGAGTCTGTGGTTTGATTTTAGCTGCCTCACCGCGGTGGATACTTGAGCTCCAGGGTTTTTGATATGCTGAGCTTCATCCAGCGCAATCAGGTGGTAGTGCTGCAAGAGGTGTTGATCAAGGTCCCTGTGGATAAGTGCATAAGAGGTGAGTACTAGATCGTAGCGTGAAATTTCAGAGAAATGCTGATGGCGTTTTGATCCTTGAAGGATGAGGACCTTTAGCGAAGGGGCAAATTTTGCGGCTTCACGCTGCCAGTTCACAACCACCGAGGTGGGAGCCAGTACCAGATGAGGAAGGCCTTTTGAGCGGCCACTAGTGATTTCAGTGAGAATGTGTGCTAGGGTTTGAAGCGTTTTACCCAGCCCCATGTCATCGGCTAAAATACCTGAAAATTGGTGGCGCGTGAGAAACTGCATCCAATAAAATCCGTGGAGTTGATAGTCGCGCAGAATAGCTTGGAGTGTGTTTGGAACTACTACAGGAGTAACGTTCTCCAGCGATTGGATTTGCTTCGCAATTTTTTCGATTTCTTCAGGGACGTCCAGTTCGATGTCTAAATCATTTTCTAACAATGCAGCGTCGAGAGCACTAACTTTGATAGGCCCGTCAGTAAATTTGTACTCGAGTAGCTCTCCGAGAGTGGTGAGCATATGGCGAAAACGTCCAACGGGGAGTGCTAGTCCGCGACCATCTGGAAGGAATATCATGAACTCTTGGCCCTTAGGCATGCCTTC
>NZ_JBDOPO010000318.1:0-16735 GCF_039830215.1 Rubritalea sp.
GTGGACCTGCTCAAAGGGCTGGTTTCAAAGCGCGAGATATTATCCTCAATGTGGAGGGGCACAAAGTGAATAATGGTGGGCAACTCTTGATAGAGTTGAATAAATTTAGACCTGGTCAGACTGTGAGATTGGAGGTCCTACGTAGATCCAACGTTATCGAACTAAACGCCACACTCGCTCGTAGAGGTGACTTGTATAAACAATAAAATTTACCAATATTATCTATGAAACATGTTATTTTCTATCTGTGCGTCTTGAGCGCTCTCATTGCTACTAGTTTTTCTCAAAGCCGTGAATTGTCTCGACGAGGCTTGCCCTTCTTGAGGGCCGCCGATCAACAAATTCTACAACAGCAATCAGATGGTTTTTTTAAGGCCATCGACCCTATTGCCGATATGGCTGGGGTGCATGCGGTCAACGTTTTTTCGTCTGGTAAAATGGTGGCGCGTGGCACAGTTACAGCAGAAGGGATACTCACAAAATGGTCCGAGCTAGTATCTAGGGGTGACAGCATCTGGGTTGTTGGCCACGATGGAGTGAAGCGTCATAGCTTTGTCAAAGGAGTCTATCTAGAATACGACCTAGCTTTACTTGACTATGGAGGCGGGCTCCCAGCTGTTGAACTTAAACAAGCTAACACTGTAGCACTAGGAGATTTCCTCATTGCTGTAGGCCCAGCTAGAGAGGCGCATGGTCTTGGAGTTGTGAGTGTAACAGCCCGAAGTCTACGTGAGTCTGATAAAGCATTCCTCGGAGTGCGTATGGATTTTAATCCCATAAAAGGTGGTGGAGTGCGTTTAGAATCAGTTGAGAAAGGTTCGGCTGCCGCCAGAGCTGGCTTGGTTGCTGGTGACGTTGTGACTCAAGTAAATGGTAAAAAAGTTGATGGCCTCCATGAAATGGGCAATTTCCTGCAATCACTAAAACCTGGTGACCAAATAGTGCTACATTTTCGCAGGGACAAGCGGGAGTTTTCTGTCGATGTGATTTTAGGAGCACGTCCGGAGGTAAAGCAATTCTCACCGCAAAGAATGAAGCAAATGAAACGTATGGGTGGTACCATCAATGATGTAGCGGAGGGGTTCCCTGATGTTCTGCAAAGTGATATGCAAATTGAAGCAATTGATGCAGGCTCACCAGTGTTCGATCTTGACGGCAATTTTGCTGGACTTGTTGTTGCTAAAGCCAGTAGAATCAAAGCGTATATCATCACCCCAGATAAGCTTTCTCTTCAGTTAGAGACCAAACCTGACATGACTGCCAGCCTCGAGAAACAAACACGGCTCATCGACCAGCGTAGGGAAGGGATTTCCCCAGCTGAAGCCAAAGAGCTTCGACAGTTGCGAGATATTATTGAGCGCGCAGAGCGTCGTATTTTCGAGATTGAAAGTAAGTAAGAGCAGCCAGCCGACAAAAAATGAAAAAAGTACGCACTTTTTCTTGCCTCTAAAATTAAATTAGTGCAGTTTCCCGCCGTCGAGAGTGTGTAACACTCAAGGCAATAAGTTCCGGCATAGCTCAGCGGTAGAGCGGGTGACTGTTAATCACTAGGTCCTTGGTTCGATCCCAAGTGCCGGAGCCATTTAATAAGCCTCATTTCCTAACAAGGAATGAGGCTTTCCTTTTATGTTCTAGACTGTCTCCTCGTTGATGAGCCCATCTTCGTAGGCTTCCACGAGTCCATCGAGTGCCTGAATTTGCTGATTCAGCCTTTGCCCTTGTTCGGTGTGTTTGATGAGTCGAACGCTATCATAAGTACGGATTTTACGCATTGTTGGTATGATATCTTCACCTGAACGAACGACCGAAACTGGATCTTTAAAGCCATGGTGCTCGGCGAGGAATTCACCACTATCTGTGAGAATAAGCGTGTACCCACGGTCTCCATAGGCTTCGGAAAACGCGCCATCAATTGTGACAGCATTGCCACCTCGTTTCACCGGATCTTCACCTTTTTCGACTTTTACGGGGACATGGCCATTGACGATGAGGCCACCATGATCGACTCCCATGTCTTGGCAAACATGCGCACAGAAGTCTTTATTATTGATAAAGTCGAACCATGGATTGCGCGTCTCTTTCTGAGAGGCTTTGTCCTCAATAAAGTAACTTTCAAAGGTGGCCATTTTATCTTTTCCAAATAGAGGTGAGCGCGGGCCCGCCCAGAGGTAGTAGAGCCAGTCTTTATCATCCTCTTGTGCCATTGAGCCTTTGCGGAAAGCACGCTTGATGACTTTATTGAATGCTCCAAATTGCTCTGGACCACGCTTTTGCTCTCCATCGATTTCGAGAGAGAGGTAGTTTCCTGATTCATCGAGAGAGAGGCAGGCGTGGAAAATTGCGGCGCGGTCTCTAACTTCCGCCATGCTACCGCGTTCTACCACCCACTTCATATGCTCCCAAAGGCGAGAAGAACTAATAAATGATTCCACGAGCCTTTGCATGCAATGCTCTTCTTGGGCTGAGAGTTTGTTCGGGTTTAGCGGATCTACCGTTGGTAAATGAGTGTCCCGTAGCTTGTAGCTCTGACCGTTGAGCTCGACGACACCATTAGCGTAGTCGATTGCTTTTAGAACATTGCGGTTATCCATTTTCCACTCTGGGTGGCGTTCGACAATTTGTCCTTCGAGCTTGAACTGGATAATAGCGATCGCTTTTTGCATTCTTGCTATCGTGAGCTCGTCTCGTTCTCCGCCTCGCTTAGGTTTGAAGAATTCAGCAGGATCATCGCTGTAGATTTCTCTGGCTAGAAGCTCTAATGAGTTTGTTAAAATTCCGTAACCTTCTTCTAATTGAAACATGCGCCTGTAGCGTAATGAAACGCGTAGTACTATAGCGATTAGAGCCTGGTGTCCAAGACAGGCTCCCATCCAACTGACATCATGGTTACCCCAGACGATAGAGACATTGGGCTGCTTCATTAGGTAATCAATAACCCAGTCAAGGCGAGCTCCGCGGTCCCCTAAATCACCAGCCACAATGAGTTCTTCGACCGTGATATTACGGATGAATCGTGAGGCTGCACGTAGAGCCTGGAAGTCCATCTTCCTACTTACCAATTCTCTGATGGAGACCGTGAGGAAGGCTTCGTGGTGGCCGCCAGCTGGGAAATTGAGCAAAACCTCGAATAGTTCTCTGAACTGTTTCGGGGTGTAGTTCTTGATGTCCTTACGTCTCTTCGTCCGAACTTCTGAACGGATTATTGTGAATTGTTGCGTGAGGGTTTTGAGCACCCATTGGTAGCGAGCTTCGCTGTCAGTTTTAAATTCTTCAGTTTTGAGTTGGAGAAGTTCGGTCGGGTAGTAGAGGAGGTGGAGGAATTCCTTAAATTCAGAAGACTCTGTGTTCCCTCCAAAAAGTTCAGCCACCACGGGTCGTAACCTGCCAGAGGCATTGTTGATGACGTGGCGTAGTTTACGCGCTTCACCATGCACGTCTGAGATGACGTGCGTAACTCCTTTCGGTAGTTCGAGCTGAGCCTTGAGAGCGGCAATCTCATAGATGGCGGACTCGGTCGATGGGTAAGACTTGGCTAGGATTTGGTGAATCAGTTTCTCCATAGATTACTACTACCCGCTAGTGTGCTGTAGAGTAAGAGAATTCTATGTTCTATTTTCCGTTTAGTAGCTTGCCTAGAATTTTTCCTTTAACACCATAATGATAGCTTATGAGAAGTAGGCTAAAGCTGAATAGGTTGACGAGAAGGAATTTGACCCAGCTGGATAGCGGCCAATCCAGGATTGCTAATTGGAGTCCAAAGACGAGGGGGAGATGGGCGAGATAGAGCCAATAGGACGCATCTGATAGATAACGCACCTTTGGCGAGGGCTGGGAGAGTTTTTCTCTGAAAAGGCCAATGCAGGCAAAGATCATGAGCCAGCTGAAACTCACCTGTAGCAGATCTGATACCCATTGTAGCGTTGGGACATTATAGAGGCTCCACCATTCAAGGAGCATGCCAGATGGGAATAGGACGCAGAGTGCGATGAGTAGTTTAAGCTTCCAGTGTTTGGTCACAACTTCATCCCCGAAGTGATAAAGAATGGCACCGAATCCGTAGAAAATGGCGTAGTAGAAAAATACATAGGGGATAGGAATGAAGTTGAGCGAGGACTCGGGGCCATACAGTGGGTAGGCGCGAGTCATCCATAGCTGGGGTAACATAGTGAGGGGTATTAGCCAGAGTAGACAACGCGGAGAGTTTATCCATTTTTTACTAATCCTCGGTTTTGGAAGGGCACTTATGAGAGCGAATGCTAGAACCATGAGGCAAAGAAACCAGAGGAACCAAAGATGGTGGAAATTGAAAGTTTCTAACCAAGGTACATTGGTGACCGAGTTGAAGACCTCGGCATTCCCTTGTTTAGTCCGAGCCATGCGAAGAACCCATTCAACTAACGGGGTGAGGATGGGAGTAAAAATGAGCAGAGGTAGAGCAACCCTTTTGAGTCGATGATTGAGCAGGAATTTTAGCCCCCGTCGTTGGTAGATCATGGCGGTGAAAAATCCGCTTAGCAAAAAGAAGAGTTGCATGCGGAAACCGTGGACAAGGAAGAAAAACCAATTGAATACTTCCGACTGAGATGGGTCTGTGACAGCCCATCCAAAGGTGGCGTAGGCTAGCCCAGCGTGGAGAGCTATGCCTAACAACATAGCACAGGCTCTGAGGGCATCTAGATCGTGGCGTCGGTTGTTGGTGGCAGTGAGCATGTCTGGTTAGACTCTTATTCTCAGATTTTCTTTCGATCTAAAATCGAAGCCTTGAGTGGATCTGATGCTGACAGATGGGCGATGGCAATAGCGATTGCATCAGCCGCATCATGAGGAGGAGTTTCACTAAGGCCAAGCAGGGCTCGCACCATGAAAGCTACTTGTGCTTTGTCAGCATTTCCGTTTCCAACAACGGATTTTTTGATCTTTTTCGGGGCGTACTCGTAGCATTCGAGCCCACTATCAGCAGCTGCGATCATTGCGGCAGCGCGAGCTGCTCCCATGCTGATGGCCGTGCGCACACTCTGTACGAAGATGATGGCTTCCACGGCAACCACATCCGGTTCGTATTGGGTTATCAGATTCTGTAGTCCTGTACGGATAGCTGAGAGGGCTCCAGATTGTCCAATCTTGGCGGGAATGCTGATCACTCCATAGTCGATAGCGTGTTGCTTGTTTTGGTCGCCTTCGATAATGGCATAGCCGGTATTTCTGACGGCTGGGTCGATCGCGAGTACTCTCATAAAAAAAGGCTAGATTAAGCAATGGCTCAATCTAGCAGCAGTGGGTAAGAAGTGTGAAATAGGAATTTCTTATCTACGGCGGCGCTTAGGTGCTGGGCGGCGCTTCTTACGTACTGACTTAGCCGGGCTTTCGTCGAGTAGGGCAGTGTATGTGTAGTTGAAATTTTCTAGCTTGCGGCGTTCGATCTTGTGACCGATGAAGTTTTCCACTGATTCAGCGTATTCGATTTCGTCAGCAGTGAGGATAGTGAAAGCATCACCTTCAGATTCTGCACGACCAGTACGACCGATACGGTGCACGTAGTCTTCTGAGTTTTCTGGAACTCGGTAGTTGATTACGTGGGAGACTGAAGAAATATCGATGCCGCGTGCAGCCACGTCGGTTGCTACTAGGATATTGTAGGTGCCGTCTTTGAAGCCAGCGAGCGCTTTCATGCGGTCCTTCTGACCGATGTCTGAGTGCATCGCTGTCACATTGGCTTTAGTCTTGTCGTTGAGCATGCCGCAAACTGCGTCAGCTTCTTTACGAGTACGGGTGAAAACCATGACCGACTGGGTGTCAGTCCGGTTGATGAGCTCAACAATGAGTTCGTCACGCTGATCCATGGAGACCGGGTAGAAAGCGTGGTTAATAGTGCTAGAAACCTTTGCTCGAGCGATTTCGATCTTAGCTGGTTTATCGAGGCAGAATGTAGCAAAGCCTTGAATCGCGGGTGGCATGGTAGCCGAGAAGAAGAGGGTCTGGCGGTTAGGCAGAGTCTTGAGCTTGTATTTTTCTTCACGTTCTTCACGTGGAAGATTGTCTTCAGTTTTCCATGGGCAGAGATTGACAATCTTCCGCACGACAGGGAGGAAACCCATGTCGAGCATGCGGTCAACCTCGTCGAGGATGAGTATTTTAACATCCCCGAAGCGCATAGAACCGCGGAAGAAATGGTCGACCAGACGTCCAGGAGTGGCAACTACGATGTCTGCTTTCGCTAGTTTCTCGAGTTGCTCGCCGTAACCAACCCCCCCATAGAGGAGGGCTACTTTACAGCCAGTGTGCTTGCCGTATGCCTCGAATTGTTCAGCTACTTGGTGGGCAAGTTCGCGGGTTGGCTCGAGCACAAGAATCTGAGGCTTACCTAGCGCTTTGATCCTAGAAAGTGATGGGAGCGCGAAAGCAGCAGTCTTTCCTGTACCAGTCTGAGATGCACCCACTAAGTCACGTCCCTCGAGAACGAGAGGAATAGCTTGTGCCTGAATTGGGGTAGGGTTTTCGTAACCCGCTTCGGTAACGGCTTGAACGATAGGCTCTGATAGGCCGAGATCTTTGAAAGACATGTAGGGGGAGTAGTCACAATTCCTATAATGTGAAAGGATAAATGCGGTTTGGTTGCTACTTTATTGCTAATCATGTTAAATATATTGATATAAATTTTTACTCAACTATGTACATATTGCTCTTTTGTATTAATCATCTGGGCCGACCGAACACTCAAAAAGTATAGTTATGTACAGGACCTTCACCATAAAATCCTTACTTCAAGCGGGAATTTTCGCTTTAGCACTTAACTCATCATTACCTGCCGTTGAAGGTGTGGGAGTGATTGGGGAAAACGATTCTGATGCCTCGAAGTTTCGCCTTATGTGGATTGAGAATCCAACAACAGAAGCAACAGTGGGGTGGGTACAGAAATCCGGTAAACCAGGAGTGGTGCATTATGGTAAGATAGATAATCAGCGGAAACACCACCTCTACAGCAAGACTCAAGCAGTACACCGGACAGTAAGTATTGAAGGCGGAGCGAATTGTTTTGCGAAATTGCGGGGGCTTGAACCAGATACAAAATATTTTTATGTGATCAAGGATGAAGCTGGGGTGAGCCGGCGATTGAAGTTTTATACAGCACCAGAAAAAGCTGAGCCATTCACCTTCATTAATGGTGGAGACTCACGCAGTAACCGGACGACTCGTCAGGAACTAAACAAAATAGCAGCAAAGCTCAAGCCGCTCTTCATTTCGTTCTCTGGAGACATGGTGGGCAGACCTACCGATAAAGAGTGGGACACATGGTTCAGTGATTGGCAGCTAACTATTTCAGACGATGGCACCATCATTCCTATAGTAGTGCATCGTGGTAATCACGAGAATAAGAAGGACGCGATTACTAAAGAATTTGATACTCCCAATGATGTCTACTACGCATTTACCATCGGTGGTGACTTACTTAGGTTCTATACGCTGAATTCTGAAATCCCAGCTGAGGGAGCGCAGAGTTCCTGGCTGAACAAGGATCTAGAGAAGCATTCTAAGAAGGTAACTTTCACTGCAGCAGGCTACCACAAACCAATGCGGCCACATGTCTCAGCGAAAAAAGAAGGAATCAACCCGTACAAGTGGGCTCCCATCTTTTATAAGTACGGCGTTGATTTGGCCTTCGAGTCCGACTCGCATTGTTGTAAACGTACTCAGCCATTGAAGCCAGATGTCAATGGCGATGAAGGTTTCATAGCTGCTATAGATGACCCGAAAGCAACAGTGTATACTGGAGAAGGGTGCTGGGGAGCGCCGCTTCGTAAGGCAGATGATGGGAAGTCTTGGACTACTGATTGTGGAGCTTTCAACGGTTTTGATTGGGTAGAAGTGACTCCATCTTCTCTCAAACTGAAAACTGTGAGATTTGATAAAGGAGCGAGCGCTCATAATGTAAAACCAGTGGCCAGGAGAAATTCCTTCGAAACCCCTGATGGACTCTCGATTTGGCAGGCCAAAGGAGGTGCAGTACTCACGATCAAGGCGAAGAAAAAATAGAGTTACTTGTCAGTTTAAACTAGAATAGATACTTTCACAATTCTCCTTTCATAACACTTGAGTAATTATATACCCCCAATCATCTATTAGATGTCAGATGGGGCTATGTTTAGCTTAAAATCTGTCTCATTTCGATTAACGTGGCCTTTAAAGAAATCACAAAACATCTGGTTTCTGGGAATTATAATCCTAGTGATGGTAGCCTTTATTCGAGGTTTACTTGGATTTGGCTAACTATGCTGCAGCTATGTGTTAGTCTGACGCTTGCTTCACGTGGTTGGTTAATGATGAAATGGGATAGCCATATTCGCTCACTTCTTTGGCATGAGGAGGCTGTATCTCCATTACTGGAAAAATACACTAATCTCACTTGGGAAGAGTATGCTCTAGAGTCAGACCCTTTTGTTACTGGGGGAATCGAATGGTTCGGTATAATTCTGATGCTTGGAGCTGTGTTGACTTTGCTGATGAGGATACCTTATTTTAGAGTGTTTAAGTGGTTTTTGATACCGCTATGGGCAATTTTAGCTATCGACAGCTATAGTAATTATTTTGATGTGAGCTACCAGTCGGGAATGTTGGTTGAGTACGTGCTTCAGGCTGGCATTCCCTTGTTGTTTCTATGGGTCCTAGTATTTCCTAAAATGCTAAAAAAATGGGGGTGGATGGCGTCCTTACTTGCATCTGGCTGTTTTATTGGTCATGGGATGTATGCCGTGGGATTCCACCCTGTCCCGTGGAGTTTTCAGGTCATGACGATGGAGATCCTTGGAGTCAGTGAAGAAAGCTCTAAATCGTTTTTATACGTAATAGGAATCTTAGACTTTGTGGCAGGTCTGGCTATTCTGGTTCCTTGTTTAAGAAGGCCGGGGCTTTACTACATGATCGCGTGGGGGGCAGCGACAGCTTTAGCTAGAATAGTAGCGCACTACGACCCCTCGCTTAACTACAAAGGTATGGATCCCTGGATCGCTGAATGTTTGGTGCGCACTTCGCACTGGTTGGTACCTGTTTTGCTACTCATGTTGCTTCCATTATGGAGTCAAAATGGGCGACTGACACTTAGCTTGTTAGAAATTAGCTCTCAGACTCGACGGGTTCTTTCCAATGCCAGGATCTTAAAGAAATAGGGCTAGCCGGCTTTCTAGCAGTAGCATAATGAGAGAAATGAGGAAGGTGATGAACCCTAGTAGAGTGAAGCCGCAGAGGTAATAATACGTGCTCAAGTAAGTGTCTAAAGCCGCCATCAAGCCATCAATTTTATCAGCGTGCTGGCATACTGTCTTCTTCAAACTGCACGATATGCATAGCCATTTTGTAGCGTATAATACTGAGAGTGAACCAGAGAATGGTCACATAGATTGAAAATCTGCACATTTTCGCCAGATTGATTTGGTTGATCTACGCTTTACTTTTTCATGCGTGATTATGGGAGTCTGGACTGTTGCTTGCTTACTAACTAAACCAGCTCCTCAATACTAAAATACTTGAGGCGATCCAACTGGACAAAATTTTAAGAACTGACTATCTCTACCAGCATGACGATCGAACCAATTGGTAATTACCGTGCGACATGGGGTGAAGGCCCTATCTGGTGGGATGAAATGCTTCTCTACGTAGACATTGAGCAACACAAAGTAATTGGCTTGAACCCGACTACAGGTGAAGAAAAAGTGATCGAAGTCGGCGAGCGCGTAGGAACTGTGGTTCCTAGAGAAACTGGCGGGCTAGTTATAGCTGGTGACAAGGGGCTATATTTCCTTGCTTGCGATGGGGAGAAGACTAAAATTATTGACCCAGAGCCAGATAAGCTTGACAATCGATTCAACGATGGAAAGTGCTCTCCTGACGGACATTTCTTCGCTGGAACTATTTCGCTGGTAAAGAAAACTGGTGATGCTCGCCTTTATAAACTCGATAAGAATGGTGATTTATCTGAGGCTTTTGGCCCAGTGACTAATTCTAATGGCCTGGCTTGGTCTGTGGATGGGGGAACCATGTATTACATTGATACCCCACGTAAGGAGATCCTATCTTTTGATTACTCGGATGGCCATATTTCTAACATGCTTAGAGCGGCAGATACTAGCCACATTAATTCCTCTCCCGACGGAATGACTATCGATGCCGATGGCAACCTCTGGGTAGCTTTCTGCCACGGAGCTTGCGTTGCTTGCTTTGATCCTAAAACTGGTGAGGAATTGCGTAGGGTCGAGGTTCCATGTCTTGAAACGACTGCCTGTACCTTTGGGGGAGAGAACCTCGACGAGCTATTCATAACGACTGGAGTGCATAAAACTGAGAAAGAAGAACATGCTGGTAAGGTCTTCCGTGTGACCGGTCTCGGAGTGAAAGGTTTGCCAGCCTTTGCTTACCAGGGATAATTTAGACACATTTGGCGATTGCGGCAGACGCAGTTGCCACGTAGTTTGCCGCTGCCATGAAGAACCAGCCATTAGTTATTGCCGATCGTAGTTTCGATTCACGTTTGATGACAGGAACAGGAAAGTTTCCGTCGAACGAATCAATGCGTGATGCACTGGATGCGTCTGGTACGCAAATAGTCACTGTAGCACTTCGCCGTGCAGACCTTTCTGGGGGTAAGGACCCCTATGTAAATATACTAGAATACATCGATCCTGAGAAATATCTACTGCTTCCAAATACAAGTGGAGCTATGAATGCTGAGGAGGCTGTTCGTCTGACGCGTCTTGCGGCAGCTGCAGGGCTCCCAAAGTGGGTAAAGCTCGAAATTCACCCTGATCCAACATACTTGCTTCCAGACCCTATCGAGACACTCAAGGCTGCGGAAGTCCTCGTCAAAGAAGGATACACAGTGCTGCCATACATCAATGCTGACCCAGTTTTAGCGAAACGCTTGCAAGAAGTGGGTACTGCGGCAGTCATGCCACTAGGAGCTCCGATTGGTTCCAATAAAGGTATCGTCACACGAGATCAAATTCGCATCATAGTTGACCAGTCCACTGTTCCTGTTGTCGTTGATGCAGGGCTTGGAGTCCCATCCCATGCTGCCGAAGCTATGGAGCTCGGAGCTGATGCAGTTCTGGTCAATACCGCGATAGCTATTGCCTCTGATCCGGCTCGTATGGGCTATGCATTTAAGACGGCTGTCGAAGCCGGCCGTGCCGCCTACGAAATGGGCCTGCCAGAAAAAATCGATGGAGCTTCCGCGACGAGCCCACTCACTGGATTTTTGCAGGGCGTCTAAGCATTTTTATCGAATGCTGCTTTTCGCTTTTATTTCAAGTGGCGTAAAAAATTTCATGAGGACTAACATTGAGTAGCTGAAATTCAACATCATTGTATTGGTAGGCCAGCAATTTCAGCTGTTTATTGATTTCGAATCTATAGACGTAGACTCCCGCTAGGTCGCCAACTATTGGCTCACCTATTGTGGGGTTCTCGGAAATAGCTAGAACTGCGCCATCCAAAGAGGATTTTGTTGCTTCTTTAGCTTTTTGATTTTTCCCCCAAATCTAGGGAGAAATGAATTGTTCGATTAGCCATAGGGATATTCTTCTTTTGGTGATTGTTTGATCTCTTCCATAGCGATCAAATTTTCTTTGATGAATATGAATGAGAGGTCTGGTTTTTCCTCTACGGTTTTTCCTGTTGTGGCCGAATATTCAAGTTGTGATGCAGTGAAGCGGTACTCAATTTTCGAACGAAATTTGGCGTCACTCGCCAGTTTATCTGAAAACACGTACGACTGTGCTCATGTTTAATTAGTAGCAAAATGTACACTTTGTTTAATGGCAGGATGAAACTGTGAAAAAATTAGAAAACTCGCTATTGCCAATTTGCTGATGCGGGTCTATCGGTGCGTATGAGCTTAATTGCAGATGATTCCGCCCTAATGGCGACCACTAAGTCCCTTTGTGAGACACTCGTGTCCCAGCAAGAATTTAAAGACCTTCACGGAAATGTTGAGTCATTTCTAAGTAACGACGAAGCACGTCTTCAGTACCAGTCCGTACACGAAAGCGGTGAGGCACTCAACAATAAGCAACGCTCTGGCGTAGAACTCAGCGAAGCTGAAATCAGTGAGTTCGAGCAGGCTCGTGAGCAACTTATGCAGAACGATACTGTGACAAACTTCATGGACGCTCAGCGCGAGCTACAGACAGTGCAGCAGGCTATCAGCAAGTATGTTGGCCTCACTCTTGAGCTTGGTCGCGTACCAACTGAAGAAGACTTCGCAGCTGCCCAAGGAGGTGGCGGTGGATGTTGCGGTGGTGGAGGAGGTGGCGGTTGCGGTTGCTAATACCCATCACATATTTTTATTTTAAAACAACCCGCTAAGATAATTCTTAGCGGGTTATTTGTGTTTGGAGAGGAATAGGAAACCCTCGGTGAGGGTGCTGAAGCTTGGAAGATCTCATGTCAAGTTAGTAAAGTCTAGCGAGTTTGTTTTCTTTGGAGAGTCGCGACCACGCGATATAGAAGGACATTTGACTATATGACTTTTGATGCTGGTAGGTGGTGAGGTCAGTACAGGGTTTCACTCTTTGCCCAGACAGTCTATAGATAGACACTCGCTACTTCACGCTTGCGAAATCGTCTAGCAGCTTGCATGAATATGGCATGCAATCTCAGCTTGATGATCTTTTTAGTTTTCTTCGATTTCCTAGTATTTCCACAGCCCCTGAGCACGCGAGTGATGTGTTAGAATGTGGCCAATGGCTTAAGCTAAAACTTACAGGAATGGGTCTCAGTGTTAAACTGCATGAAACTCCAGGCCACCCAGTGGTCGTTGCTCGTAATGAGCACAAAGAAGACCGTAAGACTGTTCTGATTTACGGTCATTACGATGTCCAGCCAGTCGACCCTATTGAACTCTGGGACATACCTCCATTCGAGCCGGTGCTCAAAGACGGCCGAATCTGGGGCCGCGGTTCAACCGACAATAAAGGCCAGATGATGGCGCATGTGCTTGGAGTCGAGAAGACACTCAAAGAGCAGGGAGAGCTTCCCGTGAATTTGATTTTCTTATTTGAAGGAGAAGAGGAGATCGGGAGCCCGAACCTCGTTCCTTTTATTGAAGCAAACAAATCAGAACTCGCTTGTGATATCATTGCAGTCTCCGACACGGGTATGGTTGCCCGTGGAGTCCCAACGATGGGCTACGGCTTGCGTGGGATCACTTGCTGTGAAGTGACAGTCAAAGGGCCTAGCTGTGATTTACACTCGGGTTGTTATGGTGGAGCAGTGGCAAATCCTGCTACTGCCGTGGCTCGCCTCGTAGCGACTTTGCATGATGCTGAGGGCAATATTGCAATCGAAGGATTCTATGACGACGTGAAACCGTTAGAGAACTGGGAGCGCGAGATGTGGGCTCAGATTCCAGGAGTCAGCGACCAAGACATGATCGATCAAACAGGAGCTCCAGCAGTGTTTGGTGAACCGACATACAGCACAGCGGAACGACTCTGGGCGCGACCAACTGCCGAGGTCAATGGCATTGGTGGCGGCTACCAAGGTGAAGGCTCAAAAACCGTTCTCCCGGCAGAAGCTATGGCGAAGTTTTCTTTCCGTTTAGTCCCGAACCAAGACCCGTCCGACATCAGTGAAAAGGTCAAAACACACCTAGAGAAACACGCTCCAGCAGGAGTGACTGTCGAAGTGGAAGTCGGCCACGATGGCAAACCGTATTACAGTGATCCTAACAGTGTGTACGGAAAGGCCGGCCAGATCGCTCTAGAAAAAGCATTTGGCAAGCAACCTGTGTTGATACGTGAAGGGGGAAGTATTCCAATTATCAAAGACATGCAGGATATCCTTGGTGCCGACTCGTTGTTGTTGGGACTGGCACTACCGGATTGCCAAATCCACGCACCGAACGAAAACTTCTGGGTCGAAAACTTCGAAGCTGGAATCGAAATGAATGCTATTTTACTCAAAGAGCTAGCAATGGTTTAGACATCGCGTCTGGCTGTCATAAAAATGGTTACAAAGACTTCAAAGAAGTGGTCCCGTAAAACGGAGCCAATAGCATATTGAAATATCTGACTGTTCATCGGTGGCTTAATCACCGAAAAACAGACAAATGCAACGTAAGAAAAGTCACCTCAGTGCTTAATTTAAAGCACGTATCGCCACCGAAGCTCTCAAGGGGATTCGCTCAATAAACGGCATAGCTCAAGAGTATGCTGTAGCACCGTCCAGGTCAGTCAGTGGAAACGAGATTTAGACTCTCGAATGGTTAAGCTTTTTGAAAGCTCTAACACCACCAAGAAATGAGCTAAAAAAACTCGAAGTCAAAGAAGCTCAGATGGAGCGTAAAGTGGGGCAACTCTTGCGAGAGAAGGGCTTTCTTCTAAAAAAGTGCGAACAGCTGGGAATCGATCTCAGCGAAAAGCTATGATTGCTACTCAACAAAATTCATCACTTAGGCAGCAATCAGCTTTGCTAGAGGTCAACCGCAACCGCTTAAAGCCCAAAAGGGCTAAGATCAGTGATGAGGGTCACAAGAGTTACCCGTGCATTTTCAGTGACACTCCTGTAATAGCTGCGGATGAGGTCTGGAGTACTGACATCACTTATATACCAATGCCTAAAGGTTACGCCTACTTGATTGCTGTGATGGACTGGCACACGCGTGCAGTACTTTCATGGGAGGTGTGCAACACGATGGATACAGCATTTTGTCTCCGGTCATTGCGCAAAGCCTTCAAGGCTACAGGTCGGCAGCCTAAGATCTTCAACACCGATCAAGGCAGCCAATGGAGCAGTAAAGAATGGGTGGGAGAAATTGAATCTAGAGGGATCAAAGTGAACATGGACGGCAAAGGATGTTGGCGAGACAACGTGTTCATCGAACGCCTCTGGCGGAGCATCAAGTATGAGAAGCTTAGACTCTGGAGCTACAGCAGCGTACCAGAACTAGATACTTGTGTTGATGACTGGATGGAGTTCTATAACCACCGCAGAAGGCATCAATCGCTTTCAAACCAAACACCATGGAGAGCCCTACCAAGAAGCCCAACGGCACACAGCTTAAACCAGTTTAAGGCAATAAAATCTAACGACACAAATAGATTGCCCAAAGCAGGCTAACCACCAACAATAACTCTTCATCGATAGGGCGGTCAGAATTTCAATATAAACTGCAAATCACTGGCAACGTTTAGGAGACCACTTCATTATTCAGCCACCTTTTCTTTATCTTCGAGGCCGAGTTTCTCCATTTTTGGAGCGATGATAAATCGGCAGTAGCTGTTTTTACTTTTATTCTGACGGTAATAATCTTGGTGGTAGACTTCCCCAGGATAGAATTTCCCTGTCTTTGTGATCTCCGTCACAATGGGTGATTTGAAATCTTTTTGGGCTGCAGATCTAGATGCTTCAGCAACTTTGCGTTGGGCTACTGTGTAGTAATAGATGGCGGAACGGTATTGCGTACCGACGTCATTGCCCTGTCGGTTGAGGGTGGTGGGGTCATGGGCTTTCCAGAACCAAGCAAGGATCGTCTCTGTGCTGATCACGTTTGGGTCATAGACGATGTGGACGACTTCGGCATGGCCAGATGCACCGGTACAAATGTCTTGGTAGGTTGGATTCTTCACAGCACCACCGGTGTAGCCTGAGACCGCGGATTTGACTCCATCGAGGCGGTTGTAGATAGCTTCGATACACCAGAAACATCCAGCACCAAGGCTGATTTGTTCATGACCTTCGGGGACTTGAGGCATTTTAGCTGGTGATTTATCGGCAGACATAACGAGTTGGTTGCTAAAGTAAGTGAACGTGAGTGCCACAATTGCAACACTGTAGAGTACTGGTTTTATTTTCATGGGGTGATTCTTGTCTAAATAAGAGCTCCGTGTGTGGATATATATTCCCAAGTTTATGGTGATGTGAGTGAGCAATCTGAGTCTAAGCATGGCCACCTAGGTAGTGAACTGTACATATCCAGCCTACTCAACTACTTTAGTTAGAGGGAAAATCTAACATAGTTTGCTCATCATTGGTTTTTTAGGTTAGTGGGTATGATCATTAAACTAAGCGAATCTTTTGAAGCCGCGCTCAAAATGTATCAAAATTTTAAATGGGTGAGTTAGTCGCTATGATTGGCGTGTTTCCATATGCGTTTACTCAGTGCGTAACTTATTGAAAATAAATTAATAAAAATCTTGCGACAGTGAGTGCGTCGGAATGCTTGGCGTGTCTGAAAGCTTATACACCAATGACTCACAGCTCAACCTATTAGACCATTGATGCAATGGCCAAGCATTCATCTTTCATTCGTAGAAAAACACAAAGTTTCTCGACCCTTTCGATCATCTTAGCCTTATTCAAATGCCTGCAAAAAGGTGACGCCTCCTTCAATCTGTTAGCTGACGAGATGAGGCTCTTGAACCTCAAATCACTTTGCCGAGGCGCTATCTACAAACGACTGAACCAAACAGCGGTCGACTTCCTCCAAGAAGTGATTCGACAACTTATCGCTTCTCAAAAGCTTCTCAAGTTCAAACAAAAAAGCACTCAAAGGTTTAAGCGCATTTTGGTAGAAGACTCTACTATTATACCAATGGGGGCGATCAAGGCCTCCAACTTTCCAGCATGTGGCAATCAAACTGGAGTAACCGCAGGATTTAAACTAGATAGAGTTTCTATGTACGCAATAACACTGCTGTGCATCAACCATTTGGATCAGCTAGAGAGTCTGACAAAAAGCTAGGAG
>NZ_JBDOPO010000352.1:0-3710 GCF_039830215.1 Rubritalea sp.
GAAATTCTTTCCAGCACCACCAACGCTAGTTGCCGGAGGTGCCCTTGATAGCGAAACTGTTGGTCTTTCACACTTAATGGTGATCTAAAACCGGACTAGGCTTCAGCAACAGGCAACAGGCAACAGTACAGGATTTTTAATTTTTGCATCGCGTGGCACAAAAAGTAATCTGCAATCATGGCTCCAGTCAGGGGACTTACACTCTCCCAAGATTGATGCGCTTTGATGATTACAGGAGCGGGTTAACCTCATTAGGCGCAGCATGCAGAACTCCTTTACTTCATTTTGTATAGAAAGCCACAACTATGGAGGCAATCACTATGGATGCGGGCGACTTCAGCAACCTCACAAGTAAGTTGACTAACTTAGCCTTTTCTCTGGAAATAATCCAACCCCACACAACTTTTAGAAGTTTCATCAGAAAAAGCTCACTAGATAGAATGCTTACGCTTCGAGTTACTCTTGTAACTCTAGTGCGCTCTCAGACCCATCTTTCGCTTCAAGTTTCTCTTTCAGCTCTGGCCATTGCTCACGGCTCACGATGTAGCCAACACAGCTAGGGCGGCCACAGAGACATGGGTGGTCGACATAGCATTCAATATCAAAGCCGTAATCAAAGGTGAGTTCCTCGCCCTCTTTAATATCGCGCAGGGAATAGATGAAAATCTGGTCGCCCTCGATCCACGCTTCACAGTTGGGCTCGCATGAATGGTTGATCAGTCGAGCGTCATTCCATGGCACATCGCCATCGATGTCCCACTTCTCATCGAGAGTGAAAATATACACCGCAGCGTCGCCGGTTTTCTCAGCCACTGCAGCCTGATCCCACGCACGTTTTTCACTCTCGTCTTTGTCCACATACTCACCAATGTATTCAATAATCTGCGTCTCATTGGAAATATCTGTGGCAGCATAAACCCCGCGACCATGTATATCAGAGTTGCGCACGTCACAGAGTTTACTCTGACCACGCTCATACATCTCCTTCATTATTCGAGTGATGCGCGCCATCTTCTTAAGGTGATCGTAGCGCTTCTCATTCTTTTTCTCCTTTTTGTCCTTCTTAGGCATTTCTCAGATCTGTAGCAATTTACTTCACCTCGGTATCAGACTTGGTCGGCAGCACAAGATTGTGTGGTAGGAGCGGGAAGAGACTACGAAGATCTTGCACGCTGATTGTTGCCCCATCTAGAAACGTCCAGTCATTGCTTCCTTCCTTCGCTATGGCTATCTGAAAACTCTCACGTAAAAAACTACGCTTAGGTTGGTTCTCTATGAGGAAGCTCATCTTCATCTTTGTCGGTACGAATACGAGCAATTCATAAGTCACATCTTCCGACGAACGAATCTCTCTGCGACCTACCTTCATCTTCGGGTGCACCTTATACGCCTTCAACGCAGGTTGTGCCACAAACAAATCAATAGTGATGCCAGCTTCCTGCATCTGAACTCCGGCATTGTTGAAGGCTTCCAGTAATTTCACTTCACTTCCAAGTCGCTTGGCCTGACGCATTTTCCACCGTGGGTACATCTTATCGACCGCATAGCGGAAATTTGACTTCAGTACTTCGTTTCCCATTTTTTGAACCGATTGCTGTACCGACTGGCTTGAGGCTTCATTCAGAGTGAACTCGCCACCGACGAGTTGCTGGGCGTGCACACTAACCACGAGGCTAAGGCAGACTAAAAAGATGCGTTTTATCATAGAACTGCAATATTGATTCCCTGCTACAGGCCTCACGTCAAGCCTACGAGCGCCACATGGTGTAGAAAATCCTTCTATTTGACAGATATAGGGCAATCTCACACAAAAACCCATCATTTCTAAAAATTCAGCTTTGCATTCTTTCCATCACTAGATCTATGCTGCCGACTCATGGCAAAAAAGGCATTAGGTAAAGGACTCGGAGCGCTCATTAAGAAGCAGGAATCGCCATCTCCCATCGCTCAGAAAACCGCTCCAAAAAAAAATACAGCACCCGGCACACACGACAATGATGTCCGTATGGTTGCCATTGAATCTGTTATCCCTTCCCCCCTTCAGCCACGTAAGCATTTCACCGATAGCATGCTAGATGACTTGATGGATTCTATCCGTCAACATGGCGTCATTCAACCACTCATCACACGCGCGGTAGGCAACCAGCTCGAAATCATCGCAGGTGAACGCCGTTGGCGCGCCTCCAAGAGACTTGGCCTCAAGAAGGTCCCAGTCATCATCCGTAAGGTCGACGACCAAGACGTGCTAGAGATGGCTCTCATCGAGAACCTTCAGCGTGAAGACCTCAACCCAATTGAAGAAGCCGCTGGTTACATCCGCCTTGCCAAGGAGTTCAAAATGAAGCAGGACAAAATTGCTGAGCGCGTGGGTAAATCCCGTGCCAGCGTTGCCAATGCAATGCGCCTGCTCGACCTCACGCCTGAAGTGCAGGGGTTCCTTTCAAAACGCCTCATTACTGTGGGTCACGCCAAGGCTATTCTAGCAATCAAAGACCCAGTTACTCAGGTCCAGACTGCCGAAATAGTCATCAAGAAAAAGCTCACCGTACGAGCAACCGAGAAGCTAGCCCAAGATTTTAACAATCCACCGACCGAGCCCACGCCTAGTAAGCACACTCCATCAGCTGCCGACCTAGCTATCATCAAGAAAGTACAAGGCCAGTTAGAAAAAGACTTCGCCACCAAGGTCAACCTTCACCACACAGGTAAAAAAGGCAAGATTGAGATCGAATATAGCGGCAACGCTGACCTCAACCGCATACTAGAACTCCTTGGAGTTTCAATCTAGCATTGATCCCAGCCCACCGCCTGCTTGCCCACCACCCTTCAGCCCCACGACAAGCAACACCGAGACTCAAGTGCTCTAGCTCGCTTTTCACTTTAAGGCCATGTTCATTCCTACGCGTTTTTTAGCTCTCGCCCTGATTCCCTTCTCCCTTTGTGCCTGCAAAGACAGCTCATCCACACGCCAAAGCGTGAGCCAAGGAGTACAGCTACAACTAGGCGGTAAAGAAGTGGCCGATAAGATCGCACACAAAGCGTATTCCCACACAGAAACTATTCTAGGCTTTGGCCACCGCCAACCTGAATCCCTAGGGCTAGCTAAATCCCAGTCCTACGTCATAGCCGAACTTAAGAAACACGGCTGGACCAGCGTTAAGCAGAAGTTTGAAAAGATGACACCCAAAGGTGAAAAACATTTTACCAATGTCATTGCCCGATACGCACCTAGCCCTAGCCAAAACCCATGGAGCCGCAGCGTCACTGGGGTCCTTGCAGCCCATATCGACTCAAAGATTCTCCCCAACTTTCTGGGAGCCGACGATGCAGCCTCCAGCGTGGCCACCATCGTCGCCCTCGGTGAACACCTCCACAAAAACCATCCTTCAGCGGCCAAACAACTCGAGCTCGTATTCTTCGATGGCGAAGAAGCTATCGGGCCTAACATGACATTCCAGGTAGATGGACTCTACGGCAGCATTCATTACTCACGCGCCGTCCAGTCGAGTGTGGCGCAAGCTGTCAGCCCCTACAGAAAAGCACCACAATTCGGTATTGTGCTCGATATGATAGGGCACGAGAACCTCAACATCAAAATCCCCTCCGACACACCAAAACAACTCACCCGCAGCTATGACGCAGCACGCAGCAAACTCGGGCTTAAAAAGCACTTCGGAAAGAGCTCAGGATCCTTCCTCGACGACCATTAT
>NZ_JBDOPO010000076.1:0-16688 GCF_039830215.1 Rubritalea sp.
CTAGTGTATCGCGCAAATCTTTTTTTGAGGTGATGAGGTTCAATCCCACAGCCGACCTTCTATATTAAACGCACTAATCCTCGGAGGATCAATGCTTCCACGGACTTTCTAGAAGAATAAAAAAAATGCATTTTTCTTTAGATAATCTATCAAAATTCCCGTTTAAAGCACCCGATTCCACACAAAAATAGCCCGTTCGCTAGTTGGAAATACTATTTGAACATCTCTTCTACTTCAGCAGGAATGAGGCTCGCAGCGGTTGCTTCATCTGCCGCAATTCTCATTTGAAACTGCAAAGTCTCTAGCGCAATCGGCGCTCTATACTCTCCCAGGCACGCCAGTAGCGCATCTTTATCCGAGAGGCTTTCGGTCTTTTTCACTCGGTATGCTTTCACCGCAAGAGTTTCAGCGGCTCCAGGAGTCAGCAGCACTGGCACCACACTCTCAAATTCTTTATAGTCAGAAGGATTCAACATCACACCCTTACGCTTGCACAAGGCTTTAATAAGAGAGAAACCCTCCTCGGAGCTAAGCGATGGGAACAACGGTATTTTCACATCGATGCGTCCCGGGCGCTTGAGATCCACCTCTATCAAATCTGGTCGGCTCGAGGCTAGCACCCACATGACCTTGCCTCGATTTCGAGTATTCGACATTTCCTTGGCCATCATAGAATACACGCGAGAAGAAACCCCCGAGTCACCAGAGCCGCTATCACGCTTACCTAATGCTTGGTCCGCCTCGTCAATAAAAACGATGCACCGCCCCAAAGCGTGGAGCAAGGTGAAGATCTTTTCAAGGTTTGCCTCAGTTGAGCCCACCCACTTGTCTCGGAAGTTACGCATCGTAACTACGGGCACTCCCGCCTCACCAGCTAAGCATTCGGCTAAGTAAGTTTTACCTGTACCCACTGGACCACAAAACAGGTACCCCATAGGCATGGCCTCCAACTCACCTTGGTGCCACAATGAGATATCCTGCCGCAACCACTTCCTAACCCCATCTAGCCCCACAATGTCCTCCAAGCTGTGATCAGGTTCGACAAAATCGATCAAGCCCTTGCAGTCGCGCTCTACCAACTGCTTCTTGAGTTTTGCTAGACTCTTGGTATCGAGAGCTTGTCCATCATAGCTACTGCGGCGCAACAATCGCTCCACCGACATCAAAGTCGCCCCGACCAAGCGCTCAGCCACTTGTTCTAGCTTTCCATCGTAGTTTGACAGCGCACTCACACAGTCTGGCTGAAGATGCTCAAGAGTTGTGAGGATCGCATGCTTATCCGGCAGTGGTATATCGACCGCACAGACCCGGCTACTCTCAGACACCAAAGGGTGAAGCCCGTTGAGATTCTCTGAAATCAAAAAGGCAGCCTGGCCAAATTCTGGCAATTTAGCCTCAGCGGCCCAGCCGCGCAGGAGCGATGCCATTGAGCTCAAATCGTAGTTGAGCAAATTCGGTAATGCTGGACAAACCAAATGCGCTTGCTTCACCACTACCGCCACTCGTGGAGCCTCACGCCCCATGATTTTCAGGTTCCTACAATACTGCATATAATGAGTCAGCAGCCGAATCGCCAGTAAAGGCTGGTGCGGAATATCCGGAGTCTCAGCCAGTGATGGCCACTTTTTAAATATCTCCCCGCCACGCTCTACTCGCATACCAAACCCAAGATCGTAGCTCAACACGACATCAAACTTTGGCAGTAAACTTTCCTGTAGAAAATCTCCTAGGTTCCCCAGCTGTTGCTTCCTCCCACCGTGACCCAACATCACGCTATCGTGCACATTCCCATGTAACACGAAGCACCCAGCCGTCCCGCTTTCGTAGGACGCTATCACTTCTTTTGACCAACTAGGAAGTTCCATCACCCAAATAGACTCACCGACCTTCCCCCCATCAGGCAACTATAATCTAGAAGAAGATTTGCAAGCCCACTCTTTGCTTATTCTCTTAAGAAAAAACACATTTCGCCCCTATGGCCCAATTGCAATTAGATAATCACATTCTAGACGCATTTTCAATTTTACGGGTGAGCCCAGTAATTACAGAGATGGTTAAGCTCAACAGGGCATGGTCTAAACCTCCTAAAATACTATGAAATACAAATAGCACTGCAACTATTGCGGTGGCTTCCAGAGCTCTCACGCGGCTCTACACCCCCACTACCTAGTACACGGATCATCCGCCCTAGAGCCACGCTTCAAGGATAGCGGCGCTCAAACATAGCAATGCGCGGATCTAATTCGTTGTTAAAACTCCCTGTTTAAATCCAAGTTTTCAGAAAAAGTCCCTCCATGCCCGCCTAAATTCGTCTAAAAATCTTGCATGTATATTAAATAGGACAGTTTCCCTTCTTGTCATCCGCTCATCCAACTCCTAGGAATACGAATCTTTCACACCAAACTCTATGAAATCTGATTCTTCTCATGCCCACCGGCGCGCCTGCCTTCGCCTCGTCCTCATCCTATTAGCCGTCTGGTTTACTGTGAGCCTCGGCTGCGGAGTGCTCTTCCGGTACTGGTTAGACGCCAATGCTCCTAACGTTGGCACTGCTCCATTCGGCTTCTGGATGGCCCAGCAAGGATCCATCATTTGTTTCCTTATCATTCTCGTCGTCTATGCTTGGCAAATGAACAGGCTCGATAATCAACACGGGTACTCTGAAGAGTAATCTTTAGGACAGAAGTAATTATTTCAACTTTTCTATCAGATGAGCCAAGACCTACTTAACTTTATTTTCATCGGCATCACCTTTGCCATCTACGTAACCATCGCCCTGCGTTCCAGGGCTGGATCGACCAAGGAATACTATACCGCTGGTGGTGGAGTTTCGCCACTAGCCAACGGCATGGCCACAGCTGCCGACTGGATGTCCGCAGCCACCTTCATCTCGATGGCCGGAGGTATTGCTGCATCCGGCTATGACGCCTCACGCTTCCTCATGGGATGGACTGGCGGCTTCGTGCTCCTCACTGTGCTGATGGTACCTTACCTTCGAAAGTTTGGCAAAGCGACAGTACCTGATTTCATTGGCGACCGCTTTTCTTCGAAATTCGCCCGCGGTGTTGCCGTGGTCTGTGCAATCTTCATCTGTATGACTTACATCATGGGGCAGATGAATGGTGTGGGAGTTGTGTTCTCTCAGCTTTTTGGGATATCTCTTGCTAAGGGAGTGATCATTGGTGGTTCTATAGTCTTCTTCTATGCCGGCCTCGGCGGCATGAAAGGCATCACCTACACCCAAGTGGCTCAGTACTGTGTCATGGCATTTGCCTACACCATCCCTGCTATTTTCATTGCCATCGCAATGACTAACAACGTGATCCCACAGTTTGGACTAATTGGTGACTACACTGCAGGAGCTGGCGACCCTGTCCCATTCCTTGAAAAACTCGACACTATCAACGAAGACCTAGGATTCAGCCGTTATACTGAAGGAAAGATGAGCACCATCGACATGTTCTGTGTCACTGCAGCTCTGATGTTTGGAACCGCTGGCCTCCCCCACGTTATCGTCCGATTCTTTACCGTGAAAAACGTAAAGGCCGTGCGAAAGTCCGCTTGTTGGACCCTTCTATTCATTGCCGTGATTTATCTCACCGCTCCTACTATTGGAGCATTTGCTCGAGTCAACCTGATCGAGTCACTTAACAACACTTCCTATAATGAAGCTCCAACATGGCTCGCCGATTTTGAGAAGACCGGTCAAATGGCATGGGTCGACAAAAATGGAGACGGCAAGATTCAATACTGCGGTCCTGGCAAATCTGAAGCCAACAGCAACAATGTATTCCTCGCGAAGAAGCCGACATACCCTCCAGCAGATTCGCCTGACGACCAGCTTATTGGCAAACATGGTGAGCGTTTGCTCTCAGTAAAAGCCGACACCTCTAACCCGAATGAGCTCTGGTTTGGTAAAGACATCATGGTGATGGCCAACCCGCAGATGGCTGGCCTGCCAAAGTGGGTGATTGCCTTGTTGATGGCTGGTTGTATCGCTGCTGCGCTCTCCACCGCAGCTGGATTACTCTTGGTGCTTTCCACCTCGATCTCACACGATTTGATGAAGAAAATCATCAAACCCGACCTCAGCGATAAAGAAGAAGTACGTTACGCTCGTATGGCATCCTTTGCCGCACTCTCAGTGGCAGCATGGTTCGGTATCAACCCACCGTCGGAATTCATCGCTGAAACCGTAGCCTTGGCCTTCGGCCTAGCAGCTTCATCCTTCTTCCCAACATTGCTCATGGGCATCTTCTTCAAGCGCGTAAACAAACAGGGAGCTATTACTGGTATGATCTGTGGCATAGGTTTCACCATAGGCTATATCGTGTACTTCCAATTTCTCGACGGGCCTAAGGACCAACTCCTACTCGGCATCAGCCCAGCTGGTATTGGATTCGTAGGCATGTTGGTGAACTTCCTTGTAACCATCGTGATAACAAGCTTCACACCAGCGCCACCTAAAGAGGTGCAAGAGATGGTCGAGTCGATCCACATCCCGTCAGGGGCTGGGGAAGCATCTCACTAACTATTATACATCAATAAAGCCGTGCAAGTCGATGACTAGCACGGCTTTTTGGGTCTTTCAGTTTCAACCCTTGGGGCGCCCCCACAAGTTAGACTACAAGGTGGGTGATGTAGTTGCAGCAGGTCAGAAAGTCGGAAGCTTGGGTGATTGTTCCGTTTCGGCAAAGCTCTCAGCTTGATCAATGAATCGCATCCACGATCTTCGAGCAGCCGCGGCCACAAAGAAGAGCTAAACCACACGCAGTCCAGAACTCACCCTCAGAATTTACGGCAAAAAAGGGCCTCCAGGCCAAATAAGTAACTTACTCAGCTAGCTGTGACCTTTGATACACCGAGATGGACTACTTACCACGGTTTTGCTTGATATCGTCAATCTCACGTCCGAGCTTCTTATCGATATCTTCGATAAATTTCCATGGGCAGCGCTTGCGCTGGTACTTACGGAAGAGGATGTCACGCAGAGTCTGCCAGAGCTCTGGAGTCACATCGTGAATATCCCTCCAGTCAACCGGCTGACGACGCGAGCCTTTCATCGAAGTCGCAAAGCGCCACTCTCTAGCAAAGAACACCGCCTTGTATACCCGTGTTCCTTCTTCCGTCTCCTCAGTCCAATCGTGTCGCTCGTGTCCAGCCATGCTGCGATTGTCAGTATTTAGAGCACAAAAATCAACATCAATCGCGCTTCATCCAGGTCGCCACCAGCATGGAACCTATCACCAAGAGTCCGCCGACCACTAGGCCCCACCCAGCTGACTCACCCGTCAGAAAGATAAGTGACTGGAGAACTCCGGATACCGGAATAAGAAAACGACAACTTGCTAGCAAAGGAACCGGGTATTGAGTAGAAAGGTGGTTCCAAACCGCGAATGCTAGAGCTGAAACCAAAGCCAGCCAAGCAGTCACAACAATGACATAACCATCAAAGAGTTCAGAAATATGCCTCCATGCTGGGGCAGCCACTAGACACAAGCACACGCCTCCCAGAAAAAGAGCAAAGCCGGTAGCTGCACGTGATCCCATCGTCGCTTTCACCTTTGACACCACAACTATACCGATCGAACCAAAGAAGCTTGCTAGCATGATGCACATAGCTCCTAGCAGGGGGTCCCCAGCTCCGGCCCCAGGAGCATAGACAGCTAGTACCACGCCGATTGCTCCAACGATCAAAATTAACCACTGCCTCAGCTCAGGCCAGGCAGTGCCTAGCATTACGGGAGCCAGAATCATCCACCAGAAACTCCCCGTCGATGCCATCAGTGCCGTAAGGCTTCCGCTAGAAAGCGAGAGCCCTAAATAAAAGAAAAGGTACTGCAGGAAAGTTTGGCTTACCGCTAGCAGAGCCACCCATTTTTTAGGAGTCGACTGCCATTCAACCCACGGTTTTTTAGCTATCAGCAAAAGCCCTAAACCCGCTAGAGTAAAACGCACACCAGCAAACAACCAACGGTCGAAGATGTTCACCTCAACTCCCGACTCTGCCCAATGCTTGTACACCATCTTGATAGTAGGAAACGCGCTGCCCCAGAGCAATGCGCAGAGCAAGACTGGGAGGAAAACAAAATAAGGTGAGCGCTTCATCTCCAGCCAAACTCACCCTTCCTTTCCTCAGAAGCAAGAAGCAATAGTGCATCGAGTTTCTTCGATAAAAGCAATGGTGTTACCCATGGCTTTCGACCAAGTGGTGCACCAAGTGGAAGGTTAGAATGTTTAGGTGGTTAGAGCGAGTAGATTGTGTTGAGTTATGAATTCGTGAGGTGAAATATTTCCCAGTGTCGAGTGCCTTCGGCATGTGTTATGAAATCGCTCGATATGCTCGAAGTGCTTTTCTTCCGCTCTTGCCCTCGTTTCTACATATCCACTTCCAGGCAGTTATTATCGTTTGAGAAACGAGAAACAGCCATACCACATCTGTTAGATTAGCAACATTCCTGGAAAAAGTTGTTACCTCCGGATGGAGCTTTCGAATTTTCTAAAAACCTCATGCTTTATGCTAAGAAATAAGAAAGGCGTGCACTACCGATGCACACCTTTCTCAACTACGCTACTACACAATAAAATTCCTAGAACATATTCTTAATCCGAAGCTGACGTTTCAACTCACTTAACATCTTCTCTACTGAGTTAAACTGGGACGCTGTGAAGCGGGAAAATTCTACACCCTCAGAATCTAACAATAAAATAGTCGGGACACCAGAAACATTATATTTTTGTAGTACTTTCTGGTTTTTTTTCTTCAGCTTTTTGTCGCCATTCGGAATATCGATTTTCACAAGGATAAAGTCTTTCTGAGCTCCGGATTTGAATGCCTCTTTTGAGAATACTTCTTTCTCCATCATGATGCATGGAGGACACCAGTCAGAGCCTGTGAACTCGACAAAAAGAGGTTTATTTTCTTTCTTACTCAGCTTCTTCGCCTCGTCGATGTCAGCGACCCACCCTTCACCTGCAAACAGGCTAGTAGCCGTGACAACTAAGGTCACAAGAGCGCTCAGAAATATATTTTTTATACTCACCATAAACATTAGCGGTACGAGCAGAGTATTTTATTCCCAACTCTGAAATAAAATGCAAAAAGACAATATGAACAAACCGACTGCTATCCTTATCGCCACAGGTAATTCCCATAAAACTGAGGAGATTAGAGATATTCTCGGCGGTAACTATGTGGTCGATGACTTGGTTGGAAAAGATTTCCCTAAGGTCAATGAGACGGGCACCACTTTTCTAGACAATGCCACACTCAAAGCCGTTGAAATAAGCAAGCTCACTGACCAATGGGTGCTATCGGATGACTCGGGCCTCGAGGTCGATACCCTAGGTGGAGCTCCTGGGGTATATTCCTCCCGTTATGCTGGGGATGAGGGCAATGATTCAGCAAATAACGCAAAACTATTAGCAGAGCTCGCGAAACGGCCTAAGGACAACAATCGGTCCGCTCGCTTCCGTTGCGTTATCGTGTTGGCAAAAAATGGTGAGCGCCAAGCCCATTTTTCTGGTGCTGTGGAAGGGTGCATCACCGACTCCCTGAGTGGCGATGCAGGATTTGGCTACGATCCCCTTTTTATACCCGATGGACACGATCAGACTTTCGCCCAACTCCCTAGTACCACAAAAAATCAACTCAGTCATCGCTCCAGAGCACTGGAAGCGGCACTACCGTGGATAACTGAAAACCTCTAATTTATGGCATAAGACACTCGATGGTTGCTTTGAAATAGCTATAGTCTATTAACTCTAAAGCTCAACTGTTGCTTGACTTTTACCACATGGACGAAGAAAGATACGAAATCAACTCCCTCATGGGAAAAGGTCGCACTGGCGGTGTCTATGCGGCTGAGGACACTCAACTCAAAAGAACTGTCGCAGTTCGCCGATTCTATTCTGCGGGAGGCGACACATCATCAGCCGGTTGGGAGAAAGAATTCGTAGCGATTGCTCAAAATTTGGGAAACCTCCAAAACCCTAATCTCCTCACGGTTCTCGATGCAGGAGTAGACGAAGATGGAGCATTTCTTGTGGCGCGGCTGCTTGAAGGAAAACGCCTATCTGAGTTTATCACCAAAACTCATCTGGACCAATATGAGGCTCACGAAATGGCCAGTCAGTTGCTCGATGCTCTTGCTTTATCGCACGAAGCGGGCTTCATCCATGGGGCTCTCACCGCTGGCTCCATTATGCTTGTCGAACGCGCGCGCGGAGGCCATCGCTACATCATCATGGACATGGGCCTGTCGCGACTAGCGCCTTTGATTCAAGGAGCTGACTCCAGCTACGCCATGATGGCTGATCCTGCTTTATTAGCTCCAGAGCTTTTCGAAGGAGAACCAGCGACCGAAGTCTCAGATTGCTACATGCTAGGCCACTTGATCTATCTAAGCCTCATTGGCGGCCATCCATTTGCCCACAAACCTATCGATGAAGTTAAAGTGCTCCATCAGTCTGGAGCCTTGCCGCCACTCGCTACTTACCTAAAGGACATCTCTCCAGCATTTGTCAATTGGATCAGCACCCTCACCAATCCGGATATAGCTAAACGTCCGCAATCAGCAGCAGCAGCATTAAAGACCCTGCCGAAACTTTCCCCCAAGAAGCCCGCTGCTCCGGCGGGAGCCATTACTAAAAAACCTCCTACGGCTGCCCCCATTCTTCTCAAAAGAACTGCTCAACCCGCACGCCAAGCTCAACCAGTAAAGGCACAGGCCAAAGCGCCTGTCGCT
Source organism: Rubritalea sp. (assembly GCF_039830215.1). Lineage (NCBI taxonomy): Bacteria > Pseudomonadati > Verrucomicrobiota > Verrucomicrobiia > Verrucomicrobiales > Rubritaleaceae > Rubritalea > Rubritalea sp. The sequence goes on from NZ_JBDOPO010000076.1 coordinate 8,748, forward strand.
GTGACTAAGAGCTCTATAGCTTCACCTCCAGTCGCTGCTAGCCCTGTTAGAAAACCTTCAACATCACCTCCTCCAGCTGCACAATCTCCCGCCCCAAACGTCGCTACAACCAATGTCGGGAAAATTCCTGCCATTGACGAAGCACCAAAGACCAAGAATAAGAAAAAACTCATCCTCGCCGTAACCCTCCCCTTACTCATCATAACTGGAGTTATCCTAGCAGCCATACTTCCAAAAGACGACTCTGACTCACTCTACGAAGAGATACCTGATGGTAAGCCTCTCAATGCGGCGCTCGAATCCTCCAACGAGCGAGCTAACATACCCACATTCTACAGCAATGATGTAGCCGATGGACATTCTAGAGATGGATGTGATTTACCTAATAAAGAAAAAAACGACTGGTGGGTGTTTCGTTCACCTCTTGATGATAGTCATGAAAAGTCAAACGGTCGCATCATCATTAAAAAAAGGATTTTCCCAATTGGCACGTCGTCTTTTGAACCCAAAAATGTTAGTAACCTCATTTTCACTAAACCTAACAAAAAGAAACTAAGCCCAAACTTCTTCGTGAAAACCCCAACGAATGGTGATGGCTGTAAAATCAGATTGAAAACAAAATTCTGCCCCCCTTCAATAACACTCAAGTTCCACTTCACCACATGGGGCTGTGATGCTAAAATACGTATTACCTCAGAAGATGGAAAGACTGACCTGGCCAAAGAATACGTTTATCGAGATGATAAAAAGAACGTATCTTTTGCCACCAGCTACAAACTCACCGAAGAGCAACTCAAAGACCACGAGATCTTCCTTATAGAACTCACAGCACTTAACGTGGAGACCAAGGATTCGTCTGGTCTCTCGCTCAATGCTCTCATCGTAGAATAGGGCAACGTTATAGCCTCTCTTGTAACCTTTTGCGGCCAAGATGAGACTTGGAGCTTCTGACATCGAACCAATTTTATCGTGCTCGTCCCTCCTAAGCTTTCGCCTTTTTAGGTGGTTTAGAAATGCCCACCGCATAAAAATGGCTCTCGGGTCTGTGCACGAGCGGCAATGCTACCCCTACTAATGAAAATAGGTTACTTCGCTCCAAGCGATTTACATCACCTCTTTGGCATCGCAACACTTTTGGTTTCACTAAAAGCGCTTTTAGCATGTATCCTTTACCTTCTTGCCAGAGCCACTCGATAGTGCCTTTTTCCCACACTGTAAGCAGCTTATTGGGCTCTTGGATTTTTTCCGAGTTCGCCTTGGCGTCGACGCTAAACTCGCTGAGGTCTGAGCCGATTTTGCCCAATATGTCTCGAAGACCTTCTACTTGAATCAGTTTCCATTAGCCTTGATTCACTATCTCTACTGCCTGCTCGAGCTTACGTAAGAAAAGAATGGAAGCGCAGCAGAGGTAAACGCCGCTATCGACATCAAGCAGGCACAAGGCGAAGAAAAATGTTTGAACGATGTTATTCATGCAAGCTAGAGAATAAGACCAGCGACTCCACAGCCTGGGCAACCACCAAGAAGTTGAAGGCTCATCAAGTGGAGCCCCTTCACCTATGTTAGCGAACTTAAATTTCGCCAGAACTAAAAAAGGAAAGCAAATACATATAGCCCCTACCGTAACGCCCATACGCGCTATTCCCACCTCATATCTCTCGTTTACTTCGCTCTACCGAACCACACAGCCAACAAATACTGACTCCAGAGAAAAGCAACATAGACCATTCACTATAAGTCGATTACACTATTATTCACGCCACTCTACCCCATACACAAAAAACCTCACTGGATTTCTCGGCGTGGCAGTGTATTTACTCCCTAAGAACACGCGCTTCCATGCCAATCAAGATTCCAGACACGCTCCCTGCCAGAGAGACTCTTCGCTCAGAAGATGTCGATCTCATCGATAGCTCTTCAGCCTCACGACAGGACATCCGCCCGATGAAGGTGGTGCTGCTAAATCTTATGCCCAAAAAAGCGCAAACTGAGATCCAGTACGCCCGCCTGTTGGGCGCCTCACCTCTCCAAGTAGAGCTCACTCTCATGACCACTGCGAGCTATTCGCCCCGCAACGTGGCCCAAGAACACCTCATCGAGTTCTATCGCACACTCGACAACATCCGCGACGAGCACTTCGATGCCCTCATCGTCACTGGCGCACCGATAGAGACCCTCCCATTCGAAGACGTCAAATACTGGAAAGAACTCACAGAAATCATCGAGTGGTCCAAAACACACGTCTTCCGTCGTCTCGGTATCTGCTGGGGAGCCCAAGCTCTGATGAAGGTGATCTACGGAATCGAAAAATTCCAGATGGACGCAAAAATCTTCGGCATTTACGACCACAACCTGCAGCAAAAATCTGGTGCCCGTCTGATGCAGGGATTCATCGACCGCTTCCCAATGCCGGTCTCTCGCTTCACCGCTAACCGAGCAGATGATATCGAGTCAGCAGGTCTTGAGGTGCTCGCCAAATCTGAGGAATCGGGCGTAGCTATGGCGCGCTGCTCACGCAGCGGAGACCTCTTTATCCTCAACCACCTCGAGTACGACGCCGACACCCTCGGTCAGGAATACACGCGAGACAGAGAAGCCGGAGAAGACACCCTCATGCCGGAGAACTACTACCCTAACAATGACGAATCCCAAGAGCCGATCAACCGTTGGCGCCCATACGCATTCCTCCTTTTCAACAACTTCATCAACGAGCTCTACCAAGACACCCCCTTTGATCTCACACAGATCAAAGATAGGACTTAGCTCAAGAAGTTGCAGTAGTATAGAAGAGCACTTTCAGCCTCTTTTATTGATTTCATAGCATACTACGCGATAATACTTAGATTAAGAATCTACCGTCCCCTAATGGAGTACTAAGTGGCTAGCATTGGGTTACTAATCAGCACCTCGCGATCTTTCGCTCTCTGGGTTTTTCATGTTAGCTACTCACCACTGATTAGTCGCTACTACATAGATAGCTGCCGAGAGCTCTCACGTAAACCAGTATAAACACAGCCCAAAAACTGCCGTAAAAAACGGTTGGAATTACTGTTTAAGCTGATCCAATTCAGGATTCATATTGAGTTCCTTCAATCTGGCACCTCTCAGGGCGTCTTTACTTTGAGCAATAAGTTCCTTCCATGGCAGAGCTATGGACGTGGGGGCTTTGGCTGCTTGCTAGGCATTCAGTGTCATGATCCTGCCAGTAGGAGCATAGAGATCGGTTTCGAAGATAAAGCGAGATCCATCGTTGCCAACAAACCTGTAGCTAGCGTCAAACTTATTGGGCAACTCGACCACAGCTGAGTTGGCTTTGCTCAAGTCCTTGTAGAATTCAGCATCATTCACATCCGTTCCTGCATGCATAAAGATTAGCCAGTAGCGGCGGGCTTCAGTGACTTTGGCTGAGACTTGCCACTTTTTGTGAGCGGTCCGAGCGTAGAATAGAAGCCCCCCATATAGCCATATCACTCAAGTCAGTGAGTTTCTCCAAAGGTAAGCTAAAAGCACACGCCCTTACCTCAAGTAAATCGAGGTAATATTGTTAATTGATTGATTCACTCACACCTCCGAAAGAGGCCGAGATGGGCTGGCTGAATCAGCTATTCAAGATTCTTAGCTCATCTTCAAGGTCTGCCATTAACTTTACTGGATCCTGAACCCCAACCTTGTCATCTGGAGTCATGAAAAAACCGACTTTAACCTCATCTGCGTGCATACCTGGCAACCATAGACTCATGAAGTCACTCAACTTGATTGGTGTCACAGTATAGCTATCCCAGAGACCCATCGCACAGCATTCAGCCAGTTCCCTCTCTGGCCAAAATGGTAGGATCATGCCTCCCTCATTTGTATTACTAAAAGCCCAATCATCAGCTTGAAGCCCCCACACGGTTTCGCAAGCTGCCACCTTTTTCACAAAATACTGAAAACGATCTGCCGCTGACATTTTTGATAAGTCTTCTACCTTTGCGTTATTCATCTGAATTCTAATGTGGGGTTGGTTACTTTTAGTAAAAAACGCCGAGTGGAATCAACCACGCGGCGTTTTGAACATTTTGCTTATCCTTCGAAGAGTATAGCTCGGAGCTTCTCGCTCTCAGCCAATGCTTCATCCAGCGTTGGTGCCACGAAATTCACGTGGCCAAGCTTGCGCCGACCAGCCTTCCATTCCTTTTCGTAGAAGTGCCATTTCGCACTGTTGAGTGCTGCTATTTCAGGGCGCTCAAACGCCTCTTTGTCGCTTTTCCAAATATCACTCAGAAGGTTCACCATCACAGTCGTACCATGTGGGCGGGTGTCGCCGAGTGGTAGTCCACAGATGGCGCGCACATGTTGCTCGAACTGCGAGGTCACACAGCCATCATTAGTGACGTGGCCTGAGTTGTGTGGGCGTGGAGCGATCTCATTCACTAACACATCACCATTTTCTAATACGAAAAGTTCAACGGCTAAAATGCCGATGTAGTCGAGCCCTTGGACTACTTTCTCAGAAAGTTCCTTAGCGCGCTCCGCAACTGCAGCATCGACACGACCAGGCAAAATTGAAACATCGAGCACGTGGTGGCGATGGATGTTTTCCACGAGAGGAAACGCCTTCACTTCACCCGAAGAATTACGGGCAACAACCACGGAACATTCCATGATGAATGGAATAAATCCTTCAACGACAAGGCGGCATGCGCCATTCCAGTCAGATTTGCAGTTCTCTAGATCTTCTACGCTCTTGAGCCTCCACTGGCCTTTGCCGTCATATCCATCAGTTGCCGTCTTGGCGACGCAATTGCCGTCGAGATCGTGAAAGGCGGCCTCTAACTGCTCAGGAGTATCTACCACACGAAACTCAGTCTGAGCCGCATCGATCGATTTGAGAAAGCCACGTTCGAGCTCGCGGTTGCCTGCGATTTTTACTGCCAGTGCATTCGGGCGAAGCTCAACCTTGGAAGCCACATCCTGCAAGAGTGCTGGAGGAAGACTCTCGGTCTCCACGGTCACCACATCTACCATCTCAAGGAATTTCGCCTTGGCAGCGTCGTCGTCGTATGAACCATCAATGACCAAGTCGACTTCGCGATTCACCGCGGAGCTGTCAGCACCACCAGACCACGCCACCACCTTGTAACCGAGCGGTAAGGCAGCCTGCGACATCATGCGCGCTAGCTGGCCAGAGCCTAGGACACCGATGCTAGAGCCAGGAAGAAATACTTGGTCAGACATAATGATGGTTATTCGTTAGTGGTTATTAGAAAATGTGAGTTAGTCTTCTAGCTTCATCTCAGCCACCATCTCCACCATTTCCTGGCGGTAAGCCTTGAGCTTAGTTGCTAGCTCAGGGTCTTTGCCGGCAAGGACGCTCACAGCAAAAAGTCCTGCATTGCCTGCACCTGCTGGTCCGATAGCGAATGTTGCTACTGGAATGCCCTTTGGCATCTGCACGATAGAAAGAAGTGAGTCCTGGCCGTTGAGAGCGCTAGACTTCACTGGGCAACCAAGCACTGGGAGTGTGGTGATCGCTGCGATCATGCCAGGCAGGTGCGCTGCTCCACCTGCACCAGCGATGATGATTTCAAAACCATTTGCTTCAGCATTCTCAGCAAATTCATACATCCCCTGCGGCGTGCGATGCGCACTGACAACGCTAGCTTCGTAACCGATTCCAAACTTATCCAATGCCTCAGCTGCCAACTTCATTGTCGGCCAGTCCGAGTTACTTCCCATCACGATTGCTACTTTTTTATCTGCCATTTGCTGTGTGCGTTATTGAGTCGGCAGACTACCCTTACCTCCGAAAATTGCACGCCTTTTATATGCTCGTGCTATCACCCATTCATTACATCTCATTTATGATGTTCTAGTCATGAATCCCTCCAGTTTGTATCCTTGCTATTGTTGTCAATATTATAGAATTTAAGATTTGTGGACGAAATCACTTCAGTACGTATCGACAAATGGCTCTGGGCTGTGCGCCTGTTCAAAACTCGCACTCTTGCTGCGGCTGCCTGTAACAATGGGAAAGTGAAGCGCGCCAATGCTTCGGTCAAAGCCTCCGCTAAAGTACAGATTGGCGACCACCTCGATGTCCCAACCCACGACGGGCTATACAAACGCCATATTGAAGTCGTTGGGCTCTACGACAAGCGCGTCGGCGCCCCGATTGCCCAGGCTGCCTACGCTGACCACACCAGCGCGGACACTCTCAAGGAAGCCGCTGAAAAACGCGCGGCCAATCGTGAGAACCGTCTCCTGCGCAAAGAAGGTGACCAAGGACGGATGACTAAAAAGCAAATGCGCGACTGGAAAAAAGGCCTGCAGTCCTACAAACGCAAACAGGAAGAAGAGCTCTAGAACTCTTCAGTGGGTTCACAGATGATAGCATTTCACCGCTAAAGAATCGAAAAATCCTTGGGGGATGAAAACCCGTTTTGGACAAAGCTTTTTTACCACTAATCTCACAGATTGCACGATTAGCATTAAGCCTCTCGCCCTTCTCATTTCCTTCATACTCACAGCTCTGGACTTCGCCCGATCGACAGCTCGATGAAGAGCTGAAGAAAGAGATGACCTGGTCATCTCTTTCTTCAGCTTGAAAAGGTAAAATACGCGCACTGCTATTTAGCAATATAGCAACAAGTTACCTGATGCATAAATCTCCTCACTAGAGCTAGAGCACTAGGACATTTGTCCCAATTTGTCCGAAATTCTTCATCATCGTTAGACTGTAATGTGCTATTTTTGATAGTTCTAACTGGCCAATATCGAAAGCTCTATCTCGTGGACGTGAGTAGTGGGCAAAAAAGGCGGGAGCCATTGCTGATTCCCGCACAATCATACTGTCCTTGACTATAAATTTAACGGCACTTTCTGTAGGAATATCTCTGATGGCCACTTGTGAATCTCACGCTGCCGCGTTGACTAACATACGTGAACTGGGTTGATCTAGGAGTTCGAGATGATCTGTAGCTGTTAGGATGACAATGCCCCCGGCTCGAGTGGTGATGGCGACAACGATGTGACACTGGCTGCCTGTAGTAACCGTAGACAGGGTGGCCCTGGCAGTCGTAGTAGCGCACCACTCTCTTGGTGTAGATAGGGCAACCGCAGTTCGTGTGACCGCTGACATAGGTGTAACTATGATGCGAGTTACAGCCACTCGCCACAGCGCTTTGCGGAGTGAGAAAGATCGCGGATACGGCAATGATTAGGGACAAGACTAATTTTTTCATAGGTTATTTTTTGAGTTCGCATGTTTCGACGGCGTACTATTCAGATTTATTCATCATAATTCAAAAAAATATTCTCTACATCATTTAAGCGCTCACGTTGGACTTGCTGAAGCGCTAGTGAGCAGCTAAAAATGGACACGAAATTATGCTCGCTCGCGACAATCCATTTTCCACCCACAGAGTTGAACAAATCCTCTCTTTTGACCCTGTACTCAGTGGAAGTAGTTGGGAGGAAATCGATGGGCGTTGGGTAACCCTGAGGGAACGAGCCTCTCTGGTCGCACCGCATGGCGCTGGAAAGTCCACCTTCATGGATGCATTCCAGCGACGCTTAGAAGATTCTGGTCACTCAGTTCTTAGAATTTTTTTGAATCAGGAAACTAACAAATTAGGAGCTAAACAGTGGGGAATGTTAGAAAATTGTTCCCAGAAGATTGTTATGCTCGATGGCGAAGAACAATTGGGGTTCTTTGCTCGAAAACGTTTCTACCGGCTCACACAAAACTCTCTAGGGTTACTCATTTCACGCCACAATCCGACGAAGCTCCCACAATTGTTGGTTCTAGAACCCAACATAGATCTATTGATAAAATGCATAGAGAGACTAGCTCCCAAACATCTCTCTGCATTACAGCCTATGCTCGATCAGTGGTGGAAAGAACAGAACCGCAACATCCGAGAGATCCTTTTGCGCTGTTATGACGCTGTACAAAGGAAG
>NZ_JBDOPO010000380.1:0-3663 GCF_039830215.1 Rubritalea sp.
ATCTGGAGAAACCTCCCAGTGGAGAAAGAGTAAGTGACTCCAGTTCTGGCGCATCACCACGGCTGAGCTCGGCTTTTTTCGGGCATCGATCCGCTGCTGGTCAGTGGGCTGGTTCATGTCGGTGGCTAGACTCTATTTTTATGGTTTTGCGTAGTCGAACTGAGCGACTTTGCTGAGTGAAAAGTAGGTGTCTAACGCGGTGGAAGCCAACGATGCAGTTTCTATTAGGTCGATACTGCCGTCGCAGAGCAGGGCGTTGTCGGGCACCTCAATGATCTGCACTCGACCGATAATAAGCTTGGTATTGTTGGTCTTTATATCGACGATGTCCTCTAAATCTAGCGCGTACCTGATACGGCTTTCTTTGACGAAGGGTGCAGAAATATTTGGGTGGAAATGTTCGTGCATTCCCACAGCTGTGAATTCTGAGATTTCTGCTGGGTAGCGAGCCGAGCATTGGTGTGCTTGCTCGAGAATCTCCTTATGTACATGATTAAGAGTCCATGATTTGGTATCTATTATGTTTTTTAAAGTATTTCGGTCAACAGTATCAGGGCGCGTCACCATACCTATCAACATTGGGCTGGAACCTAGGTGGATGATACTGGAAAATGGCGCGAGATTGGTGATGCCGGCCAGTGATTGAGTGCCAACAAGACAGATTGGTTTAGCTCCAGGAAGAGAAGTAGCTAGCTGTACCTTGGGAAGTTTTTCCATAGTGGCAATGTGCTCAGCGGTGATGATCATAGCGTAATCATGGCCCAAGTTCAGGAGCTCTGCAAATTGTTATACAGCAAAGTCGCAGATGTGCGCTATAGTTAAATATGAAGAACACAACCAGCGATGAGACAAACAGCAGAGTCATACGGATGGCGTGGGAGGATAGGACGAGCTTTGAGGAAATTTATAAAAGTACCGGGCTTAGTGAGGCCGAGGTCATTAAGCTGATGCGCAAAAGCCTCAAGCCCTCAAGCTTCCGAATGTGGAGAAAACGCGTGTCTGGGAGAATCACAAAGCACGCTGAGAAATTTAGACAAACCCGAAAAGAGCTAAAGAGTATTCCTCAGAAACATATCTATATACAGGATGCAGACTACTGATGTTATTGCAGTCTGAGAGCGTCTTTTGTCTACAGGTTGTGGGATGTTCATTGCGCTGCTTTAAAAATAAGAATGGCCTGAGGTCTCTGTAGCGGCTGAATGAGAGAGCTTTGAAGACTCTACTTTCCTCAAGATCATAGAAGCACAATAGTCAGTGAGTGCGACTCACGTCTAATGTATATAGATGGAGTAAAGTTCTCCAGATGAGTTGAGTACAGATTTGATTAAATGGAAACAAACTATGCTGGCAGAGGCTGCGTGCAATATTTAGCTAAAGGGAATTCGCTAGAGAAGTTAGAGTTTGTTGTATTTGTCGACTTAAAGTCGACAAATGGTCCTTTGCGTTCCTTCAAAAAGAGAAAAATACCTTGAGAAGATAAGGGGTGGTCGTACTTTGACATGAATCTCATGTTGTTGATCGAAAATTTTATAGAGCTCTTTATGGAGTCTGCCCCTTGGTTGATGCTGGGCTTATTTATAGCGGGCATGATGCGCGCTTTTTTGCCGAGTGATTTATTGGCAAAGCACCTGGGGAAACCAGGGCTGGCGGGTGTGATCAAGGCAGCCTTGATTGGTGCTCCATTGCCGCTGTGTTCCTGCGGCGTGATTCCAGCTGCTGTTGGGCTTCGGCGGGCTGGCGCCTCGAAGGCCTCGACAACTTCATTTTTGATATCCACCCCGGAGACTGGGGTGGACTCTATTTCAGTTTCCTACGCGATGCTGGGACCATTCATGGCAATAGTCCGGCCAATCGCTGCGATCACGAGTGCTGTGACAGCGGGCGTGTTAGTCGGTCGGGACGAGGAGAAAAAGCCAGCTCCAAAGAAGGCGTGTTACTGTAAAAAGGAAGTGGTCGTTGAGGAGGAAGTTTCATGCTGCAGTAAAAAGAAGGCGCCCCAAAAAGTGGGGAGTTTGATGAGTAAACTGAAGAGCGGGCTACGATTCACCTGCATCGTACTGGTGAACGATATCACTCTGTGGGTGATGATTGGTCTGGTATTTGCAGCCGTGGTGAAAACTTACGTGCCAAGCGAATTTTTGGCCCAGTGGGGAGATGGTTTCCTAGCATTTGTGGTGATGGCTTTGATTGGTGTGCCGATGTATATTTGCGCTACGGCATCCACGCCGATTGCGGCCGGTTTGTTGTTCTCAGGAGTTTCTCCAGGGGCAGTGCTGGTCTTTATGTTAGTTGGTCCAGCCACCAACCTAGCGACAATGGGTTTGGTGAAAGTCGAACTTGGGGATCGCGCATTAGTGGCTTACTTGACTGGAGTCATCGGTGTCGGTTTCGCCTTCGGGTATTTAACAAATTACATTGCGCAACGCGGTCATATCGATGTGGCTGCCCAAGTCGAGCACGTGCATGCCATGGAAATGACTGTCACGCACTATTCTCTGAGTGCTGTTCTAGCAGGACTAATGCTCTGTAGTGTTGTTGGTAAGATTAGGGCGCACTATAATTAGCTAGCTGTTTACCAATACACACGGAGACCTAGATTGAGGCCCATCCGTCATCGGCTCCAGCGTCATTGGCCTTGTATCCGATGTTGGCATAGGTGATACCAGACTGGAATTTGAACTTGTGGACATGGATATACCATGTGAGGTCTAGATATCCTTCATGGTAGGAAGCGCCTCGGCCGCTTTCAATTTTGTTTGAGTAGCGGTTTAGTCGCACGCCATTTTCCCCAGAGCTGGAAACATGTGTGGAGCGGGTCACTAGTTGAAAGCTGTCTCTTATGTTATAAAGCATGCCATCGGAGTGGGAGATATGGAAGTGAGTTCTCGAGCTGTAATTGAATGATGAGCAAGCTCAGCCCCGAATAGGATTGGCTAGGCTACTTTGAGTCTGATGAGTGAAGTGTTATACGTCCATGATATATAATGAGTTTCGATTATTTAGCGCTACTTTGTGGAGTAGTGTTGAGTTGCAAGCTGAAAGTCAAAAGATGAAGGATATCTAGTGGCTGAAATGTCAGCCATCTTGTCTATATTGAGCGTGATAGACTAGGATGTTTAGCTGGGGGTGCCTATGTTAGAGGATAATTGTTAGGCGGGCAGCATAGTATTCGTAAGGTTGCCTGTTACCGCAAAAGCAATGAAACTCGAATACTACCGCTTCTGCGAGGCTGATCGTGGAGTAATCTACCATATGAATAAAGTAGGAAATCCCGAGTTATAAGAACTATGGCCATAGGTGTCAGCCAAGGCACAATAAGTAAAGAGTTGAAGCGCAATAGACGCAACGGGGCTATCACATCAAGTAGTCACTCGATCAATCTTGCTTACGGCAAAAGAAAAAAGCAAACTAGGCGACGTGTATAACTGGGGAACGTGAAGCTGAAGTTGTAAGGCGCATTTTGATTAAGCTTAGCTTGGGCAATCATCAAGAAGTTAGAGGCTCATCGAGTTTATGCCAGCGGTCTTGAATTTGTAGCAAATGAGAGGGCTAGCGAGGAGCTCGACGCCGCAGGTTATTTTTGCTTCCCGTATCCTAGCCGGTAAAAAAAAAGTGCAGCTTGAGGGCTTTAACGCCTAGTTCGGCCTTTCTACTCGAAAGGTA
>NZ_JBDOPO010000347.1:0-16329 GCF_039830215.1 Rubritalea sp.
AGCCCCGAGTGATAGCAGCTAGTCGCTCTGGGCTCTTACCGTGAGCTATGACAGTTTCAATACCTGCATCGACAGCTAATCTCACAGCCTTAAGTTTAGAAGCCATCCCCCCAATAGAGAATTTCCCTTTATCATCCCTAACAAAACTTAAAACATCGTCCACATTTTCGACATAACTAATGACTTCTGTTGAACCAGGAGCCAATAAACCATCAATATTGGATAGCAATATCAGCTGGGACGCCCCGATAAGACGCGCAACTCTAGCCGAGAGCATATCGTTATCACCTAAACTTAACTCCTCCACGGCAACTGAATCATTCTCATTTATAATAGGAACAATCTGTGGACACTGCGCCAAACGAGCTAACGTATCTTCCACACGAGCCAACCTTGCTGAATTACTAAAGTCATCTGCGGTAAGCAGTAATTGAGCAACATTCAACTCAAAGTTGTTAAATAAATTTTCATAGCCATGCATCAAACGCGTTTGCCCAACGGCTGCACAAGCCTGGCGAGTTGGCACATCTGAAGGGTATTCACTCAACCCCAATTGCGATATACCCGCTCCCACCGCACCACTAGAAACGAGGATGCATGATCTCCCCGAAATCACAAGCTCGGCTACAGCAGTGACTAACCTAGTGAGAGCCGCACGATCTAACTTCCCATCAAACTCACGCGTTAACACCCCGGTGCCAATTTTTATAACAACTGGTTTCATATACTCTCGAGCGTTGTTGCCGTAGCGCCATGAATAGCGCTACTCACAGCTGGGAAAATTTGCTTCTTTCGACTCACGACGCCAACGGCATCGAGTACGTTTTTTGAAATCTTAGCGAAAGGTAAGGCCTCGATCACACGAGGGTCACCAACTGCCACAATTTTGCTATGATGCTTGGTTATATCAGTGACAGCAAGCAAAGCCACATCGTAGCCTTCATTTTTAATCAAAAGCTCTAGACCGCAAATCATTTCACTAGATCGTTCACTAAAGCGACCTAGGTCCATTTCCTCCACTTGGGAAATACTGATAGACTTCCCACCTTCGTTAAACTGCTTACGGTCAGTCCCAATCAATTCATCAACAGAGCCTTTAGCCAACAATGAACCCGAAGCAAAGAAATCGTGGGTAAACTGAACTGCATTCACCTCCGCTATATCAGCCAACCAGGCCAGCATACTTCTATCCAACTCAGTCGTTGTCGGTGACGTTAAATTGAGCGTATCTGAGATAAGTCCAGCACATAGACACATGGCCACTCCTTTTGATAGAGGGATACTCATGTATCGAAATTTGCGAGCTACAAGAGTGCATGTAGAGCCTACAGGCTCATTCAAGAAACGAATCGGCTCGCGAGACATCACATCTCCACCTAAGCGGTGATGATCGATAACCTCGATGACATTAGCCTCTTCTACTCCCCTAACCGCCTGGGCGTATTCATTATGGTCAACTAACACCAGAGTCGTCGCAGGAGGGTCAACTAGAGCTGACTTACGGAACACCCCAACGAGATCTCTGGTCCCCTTTTCCACCACTGGGAATAGATCCTGTCGTGCTGCACTGAGACGCTTTCTGATATCTGAAACCGCCTCATCAGCATTCACGCAAAGAAACTCTTCGCCAAGAGCATTGCTTACAGATCGTGAACAACGAACTAACTGTACAGTGGTAGCTGTATCAAAGCGCGAAAGAATAATCGCCACTCCTTTTTGTTTAGCTTCAGCCACGACCGCATCTTGCACTTTATAGCCACCAGCAACAACAAGCACACGCACACTGTTACTTACTGCTTCTGCATGAATATCTTCACGGTCACCGCAGATAACGATTTGTTTATCACAAAGCCCATCAGCCTTGGCGGCATTGATACTCTCGAAAACTGATTTTTTACTTGAAGCACCAACAAACATAATGAGGTCCTCCTCGTCTTCGCTCAAGCTTGCGGCCACGGATTGCCCTTGAAGCGTCTCTTTAATGTGCTGTTGGGACACGTGAATAGTCTTCACACTCTGCTGCCCATCTAGGCTATCAGGCATCAACAGTTGCATTAAGTCCGTGAAATGCAAGATCCCTCTGATCTCATTACTCGAGCTAACCACTGGAACCGATTTGACCGACGACTTCTGCATTGCCCGATACACGGAGTAGAAAGTAGCATCCTCACAGACTGACACATGGTCCTTGTCACAGATAAGCTCCGCGGTAGTCCTCACATCTGTGACAAGCGCGGGTGTCTCCATTCCCGCTTGCCCTAACACCCAGGCCACACGAGAAGGTACCGCACCACACCGAATAGGTACAGCTTCGACATTTTCAGCCTTACGGAGATATTCAGCCTGCCCTATGGCTGAGCAGATGGCATCAGTATCAGGATTCAAGTGACCGACGACGTAAGTGGGTTTCTGGCTTTTCAGAGTCATTGTGTAATTCGAAATAAGTAGATAAGCACAACACATTTCTTCAGCAATGCAATAGCGAGTTGTTACATCTTCCAGATCTGACTAAAATAGAACCCCTCCGCCATTCATTTTCTGTCATTTCCGTCATTCAAACTCAGTGCAGAACACATCCAGCGCAGTAAGTTTGACAAATGGCACACATTAAAAATGCTGAAGAACTATTGTATGCAAAAAAAAACTAGGACTAGAGCACAAAGATTGGCCTAGGGGAAATCACTCACTAACAAGAGAGCTTTCATCCTCGAACCAGCAGACCACTCCGCAACAAATATCTTTCAATCTCTACCCTCGAGACCATCTCCGATTACGTGACACACGCCGTCATCGTACTCCCTTTTGAGCTTTTACTCGTAAAAGCTTAGCCAAGAACTGGCAGACACCACCTCCCGCCACAGCAGTTGATGGACACCCTAGTTACATGAGACTCTGAAGAAGCTCCCCCAAATGATTTAATCTCACTTTTTGCACGGTCTAGAAAAAGACTGAAATCCAAAGCCATCCGTAGATCTATGACACTTGAGAGTAATCTACGTTAGCCATACGGCAAGTGGCACAGGTACCACCAGTGCTAAGTCAGCCAAAACTCTCAGTGCCGCTATGGAGAAACGCGCACGAGAGCGATTGATCACATGCAACAAGCCTGCCGAAGCCATGACTGCATAACACAAAGGAGCGCTATGATCATCGACAATAAAGGCAACAGCAAACACAGCGCCCACCACTAAGATAAACAACCCCATAGATAGAGCTATCTCACTCTCCTGCTTCACCTCTGGATCGCGCGAACGCCTAGAACGCTCCCATAAATCTATCGCATTGATATTCATCACACACAGCAAACCAAACAAAAGCACAAGCACCGAGAGCAATACCGTATTGACTGTCAGAAAAACCATAGCAAAAAATCTGGGGATAGATGAGAGCAAGTTGCCAACAAACGGAGCTCCATCTACTCCCTGGAACACTTCTGATAGAACGATAGGCAAAGGCTCAGACGCCACCACAATTGGAGCGGTTACGCCATAGGCAAAAGTCAAGCCTGCCACCATATTCTTACCATAGGCCACATCAGCCTTATCAAATAATGAAACGAACCAATAGCAAGCAACTAGGACGCCCCCCACCACTCCCACCGTGAGCAACACGCGGGACATGTAAAAAAGCGCGAAAAAGCTACTGTAACTAACAATTCCGACAACAAATAGAATCAAGACCAACCGATTCTTCCAATGGAATCGATGGCGCCACGGCATTTCTCCCTCGATCGGGTGCACACCACGACTAACATCACGGATGCGGTCTACCACGTAAACGCACCACACTGCGGCACCCAAAAGCAAATATGACGAGGATTCAACATATTGAACCCTCAGCGCATCAGCCAGCATCCACATCCAGACCAAGGCCACGATGGGGGCATCGAGGCTCAGTAAGTTTGGAATCAACCAAGCTGGAGGACGCTTATTCATGAACAGGACCTCCAGTGGAGAAATTAATGAGCAGCGTCGTGCCCAGAATGACCTTCTTCCTTATCAGAGCGCTCCTTATCAGCATGCCCCTCTTCAGCATGCTCATCGTGTCCATGTCCAGCGTGATCATCGTGACCATGTGCATCATGAGACTCATAGAGTTGCTTTGTCTTGTCCCATTCGTGCTTTTCACAGGAAGATAGACCTACGAAAACGGCGAGAATGCTTGCGCTAAGGATAAAAGATTTCATTACGGCCAAAATTCTTACCCGACATTTGATTAAAATCAAGGCCGCAATATGGCTAATCCTTAATGAGGATGACACAAAGATCTTTTCGATCGCAGTAAACTGCAGGACATCTCGCACTACTCCCTTAAAACCTAAAGAGACCACCACCTCGTTTACCTACGAGGGCCAGCGCTCCAGCCAATGCTACTCCAAGGAAAATCATCGCCCAAACTCCCAAAGCAGAAGCTATCTCGTGGCCATTTCCTAGGGTGCTCAATAAAGCATAAATAGCTTTGGTTATTGGGTAGTGCTCGGCTTGTTGTGCGAGAATAAGGCTATCGGAGACCTCTAACATAGCGAAAGCAAACGCCAGAATAGCACCAGCAATCAAACTAGTCCCAACCAGAGGCAATCCCACACGCCAAAACGCGCGAGCAGGTGAAGCCCCCATTGACATAGCAGCCTCCTCGAGTTCCACATTACTCTGCTGAAGACCAGACACTGCAGCTCTCACCACAAAAGGTAATCGACGAACAGCGTAGGCAACGATAAGAAGTAAGGCGGGGCTACCATTTGCTCCAATCAGAAAGCTAAATGGACCATCATTCTCACTCATCGACAAATAGCCAAAGGCAAGCACTAGGCCAGGAACAGCCAGAGGAAGCATCATGAGAGCATCCAGAACATTTCTACCCCACATTTTACTACGCACAATGACCCAAGCAATAGCCACCCCAAGAATTACATCCAAAAATGTGGCGCCTGAAGCATACAACAAACTATTCTTTATGGACCCTAACACCAATGGGTGCCCTAAGCCCTCCCCATAGTGCTGCAAGGTCAGCGATTTAGGGAAAATCGTACCATACCAATCCGAAGAAACGGACAAAAAGAACACTCCAAAGTGCGGAATAGTGGCTAAAATGAAGACTGAAGCAAAACAAAGCGAGAGAATCCACCCACTAGCCCCCTTAAGCTCTTTTTCTTGAACGTCACCTTTGGGTTTAGTGGAGACACCCAATTTATTGCGTCCTAAAATCACCTTCGAGATCGAGTAAACCAAGACCGAGATAGTGAGCATTACTGCCACCAAAGCGTAAGGAATAGGATTGCCACTTAAATCCTTTATCCCGTCAAAAATCTGCACTGGAGTCACACGCGTGTAGTCAAAAACCAAGGGCACACCCAACTCTGTAAACGACCAAATAAAGACAATCGCAGCACCAGCAAAGATGCCAGGCATACATAAAGGCAGGGTAATACGTTTGAAACGCGTCCAGGGTGAAGCCCCCAGGTTCTGCGCAGCTTGTTCCATCGCAGGATCTAGATTCCCTAAAGCGGACAAAATATTCATGTACAATATTGGGTAAAGGTGCAGGGCATTCAGCAAAACGACCCCCCAGAACTTACTTGCTCCTAACCAGTCGGTTGGAGCAACTGCGGACATAAACCCCAAGTCTATGAGAAAGGCATTCAGTGCTCCCTCTACGCCTAGCATATGACGAACCCCCACAGCACCAACAAATGGAGGTAAGACTAGAGGCGCCAATATCAACACCGTCAGCCACTTTTTACCTGGAAACGCCCACCGGTAGGACACCAAAGCCAAAGGCAGTGCTATGAAGAAGGTGAAAATAGTACTCGTGACTCCTAAAGCAAAAGCATTCCAAAGCCCTTCGAGATAAATAGGGTTGGAAAACACCAACCACATGTAAGCTAACGAGAATTGTCCATCTTGATCGAGAAATGCCTGTTTCAGCACATCTGTCACGGGCCACAAGAAGAACAAGCCAAAAAAGAACGTCAGCAAGAAGGTGATCAATACTGCCTTGCCGCGCTTCATTTTTTATTGGCCTCCTCTTTAGCTAACCCAACAGCCTCTTTGTAGTTTCTCCGAAAAACACCAGTCATACGTTTTGCCTCTCTTGCTGAATCTAATTTATCACCAGAATGCACTTGTTGACGAATCTCACCCATCGTTTTCACGTAAGACACATAAGAGACATCATGAAAACGAGACATGGTCATCTCAGGCATATCGTATTTTACTAGCGCGATCCAAGCTGCCTGCAGTTCACGATGAACATCTATGCACATGCTCTTGATAATATGACGCAACGCACCAAAAACCGGCCCAGTGATATCGGGTTGATAGACAAACAGAGGCGTTGCAGTATAAGGATTCACCTCGGGATCGGTAAAGTCAGCTAAATTCGCTGGAGTGTAGACTGAAGGACGGATGGGCAACCTACGAAGCGCACGCCTCTTAGGTCCACCATCAGAACCCACGCGCTTATTCCAAAGCACCTGCCCCTCCTCACTCAGTAGGAACTCCACAAATTCCTGAGCCAACTTAGAATTTGGCGCGTGTTTAAAAACAGCCACAGGATCGACACTCAGTGAAGTTCCTCCTTCTGGAGCGACCCACTGTAGACGGGAAGAACCATCAGCCCTCTTCAGCTTCTCATTGTAGGCCCTGCCGTAGAAATCGATACACATTCCGGCTGCAGCATCACCTTGAGAAACATCATGAGGGATTTTAGTCGCTGCATCAGTAAAGTAGCGCGCATTGGCTGCAATTTTCTGGATCAGGTTGAGTCCATCCGCCCAGCCATAGCCAATAGCTCGCTGGCTCCGCATTTCCTCAGTTTCACCCGGCTGCCTCCGAGTATTAGCCAACGATCTGTGAATATTTTGCTGCACTAACATCTCAAACGCTCGAGCCACCGATCCGCTTTTAGTGGGATCAGCCATCGCTATGGCGCCAAAATATTTCGGATCACTCAGATCATCCCAAGATTTTGGGGGATCCACGTTCAGACGCTTGAGATTATCCACATTATAACAAATACCAAATTGCGAGAGGCATACTCCGACCCAATATTTCGCCTTGCTATAATAGACTTCACCAGTGAATGACTGAGGTATAGCTAATTCACCTTTGAACCACCCCTCTTGAGAACTAAAAACCTCGAGCTTTTCGAAGCGTCCAGCTTTAGCCATTTCTTCAAAAATATAGTCTCCACCACCAAAGAACACATCGATCCCCACACCTCCACCTTTGGCATTAGCAAATTTGCTATCTAGCACTAACCGTATTTCAGATGTGCCACCTGGAGCTCTCCAATCGAGATAGACCTTCTTGCCAGTTTTTTTCTGCCAATAGGTGTTGAAAGCCACAGAAAATTCATTCCGAATTGTCTCATTGTGTGGTGTGATAACTACCAGCACCTCATCTGACTCAGACCGACTAACCGCCTCAGGTCTTTGTAAGATAAGTGGTGAAACCGCTACCAACACAAGGGCTGCGATTACACCAATTCGTTTATTCCAGATTTTTTTCATCACTGATTACGGCTTCAGCATCACCACATCCTGCTGGCGTGCAGTTAGAGCCACTCGCTCATTCGGCTCACGTAAGAGCCGTGGATTCAACTCAGAAACTTGAATGTAGACCCCCTCGTCGCTTTGTACTAGATACTGGATTGTCGCCCCCTGATAGACTCGCTCGACCACCTTGCCAAAAACTTGGTTTATCACATCGCCAGAATCATCAAAACGTAGAGCTTCAGGTCGTACGGAGACCACCACTGAATCTCCAATTTCTGGCTTCCACCCAGGCTCTGTCACATAGCCTTGGAAAATTTCGCCAGCCGCAGAAATCACGCGCACGCTGTAGCCGCGCTGATCGTCATGCACGATCCAGTCGACCTTCCCTGCTAGGAAATTAGTTTCTCCCATGAATTGAGCCACATGCATACTGCGTGGTGTTCTGTAGACCTCTTCAGGTGTCCCCACCTGAGCAATATGACCGTCTCTCATCACCGCAATTTTATCGGCAACAGAAAGAGCCTCTTCTTGGTCGTGCGTAACATAGACAGCTGTCAGACCAAACTCTTTCACAATACGGCGAATCTCAGTACGCATCTCCATCCGCAACTGGGCGTCAAGGTTGGAAAGTGGTTCATCTAACAATAAGCATTTAGGCCGTACCACTAGTGCGCGGGCTAGAGCCACACGCTGCTGTTGTCCGCCAGAAAGTTGATCTACCCTACGATCTTCATAGCCTTCAAGCCGCACTCCTTTGAGCGCCTCCAGAGTGCGATCCACAAGTTCATCGCCCTCAATTCCCCGTTCCTGTAAGCCGAAAGCCACGTTATCCCCTACCGACATGTGTGGCCAGAGTGCATAGGATTGAAAGACCATGGCGGCTTCCCGCTTGTGAGTTGGCACATCAGTGACATCGCGCTCACCAAAAAATATTCTCCCCTCATCAGGCTCTTCAAGCCCGGCTATAGCTCTGAGCAAGGTGGTTTTACCACACCCACTAGAGCCTAACAAAAAGAACAATTCACCTTCACCGACATGAAGACACACCTCCTTTAACGCAACGAGATCTTTGTCGTAGCTTTTTTTTACACCATCTATCTGAATTGCATCCATTGCTTTCGCCGTATATTTCCCTATGTGCGGCGGAATGCAAGAATAGACATGCTCTAATCTAGTGTAACGGGATGGAGTGGATACTCAGCGACTTGTTCAAGCTTTATCCCGTAGACTCTAGCTATCTCAGGGGCATCTGACTTCTTATACACATCCCTATAATAAATCTCTTTTACGCCATATGAGCACAATGTCTGCATGCAAGCTGTGCAGGGCATTGTCGTTGTGGCGATAACCTTTGCTTCCCCTCGCTTAAACAAGCTACAGAGATTAACCTCAGCATGCAGCATGAATTTCTGCCTTCCATCACGATCGTCCCAAAACCCCTCCGGCGCATCAAAACCTGGTGCTAGCCCATTATAAGCAGTCCCGATAACACGATTATCAAAATCTAAGGCAGAAGCTCCTACTTTGCGAAATGGGTCTTCACTGCGCAGGCTCGCCACATGGGCCAGAGCCATGGCGTATTGAGGAATAGATAGGCGCTCCGAGTTCATGAGCTATACTTCAACATAGCCAGCTATACCAGCTCAACACTTTTCCTCAGATCTAGCCACCTACTAGCCTCCACGAGCGGCATATTAGATCACAGCATCCCAATTCTCTGTAAATTTTCACATTGGCTTCATGCCTGTTTCACAGTATTCTAGCTCCCTAGACTCATGTTTAAACTTTCTCGCCGGCAAGCTATCAATACTTTGCTCGCAGCCACTCCCATCGCTGCGGCAATTGATGCATTCCTGATAGAGCCCGACCTCCTCAGTATCACACGCAGAGAGATCACTCTACCAAAACTGCCAGCCGAACTCGACGGCTTCACTATCGCACAACTCAGCGACCTTCATTACAAGCCGGAAAAAGATCACGAGCTCATGTCTAAAGCAGTAGCAGCCGTGAATGCCGAAAATGTGGACTTCATAGCCCTCACTGGTGACTATGTGACAGACGACGTAGGCGTAATATCCCCGCTGATAGAACACCTTAAGCAGCTTCAATCAAAACACGGCATCGTTGCTACTATGGGAAATCACGACGGCTGGACCCATTCAAATGGCTACTTCCGTAAAATTTTCTCCAAGGCCGGCATACCATTCCTCATCAACCAGAACACTGAACTCAATATAAACGGAACAACACTTCATATAGCCGGAACAGACTATGTGTGGTTAGGTTCTCCTGATCCGACAGCCACTCTCAAAGGCATCCCTACCGACTCCCCGGTCATTGTACTCGTCCACGAACCAGACTACTTCGACACCATGCGATCCGTTCGCGACATTGATCTACAGCTCTCAGGCCACACCCATGGCGGACAATGCCGAGTTCCTTTCATTGGCTACGCCCCAGTAAAGGTCAAACATGGAGAAAACTATGTGTATGGCTACTATAAAAAGGGCAACTCCCAACTCTTTGTCTCACGTGGTCTAGGAACCTCAGGAATGAGAGTGCGTTTTGCCTGCAAGCCAGAACTCGCCATACTCACGCTTCGCAGCTCCCCACGCACTTAACAAAAATCGTCAAAATTCGCATATTCATCGTTACCTCGCAAGAAGACACCTCTATATGCCAAACCAGAGTATTGACGAATAGGAATTCTCTATCATAGTCGCTTTCCGCATTCAGCGGACAGAAAAGATCGACTCACCACCCTGGCGAGTTCCTTCCTATTTCACCACAAATTCTTATGGCTAACTACGCAATCAACGGCTTCGGCCGCATCGGACGTAACGTCCTTCGTGCTCTCATTGAAAAAGGCGAACTTGAAAAAGTTGTCGCTATCAACGACCTCACTGACAACAAGACAATTGCTCACCTTCTTAAATACGACTCTTCACAGGGTAAGCTTGATGCAGAAGTATCTTTCGACGAGAAGCACATCATCGTAAACGGTCACAAGATCGTAGCTCTCGCTCAGCGCGACCCAGCAGAACTTCCATGGGCTGAGCTCAAGGTTGACGTTGTACTTGAATCCACAGGATTCTTCGCTTCACAGGCTGGTTCCCAGAAACACATCGACGCAGGCGCTAAGAAAGTGCTTATCTCTGCACCGGCTCCAGATCCTGATCTCATGATGTGTATCGGAATCAACGACAACGAGTATGACGCAGCGAAACACAACATCGTTTCTAACGCTTCATGCACAACTAACTGCCTCGCGCCAATGGTGAAGGTACTCAACGATGCATTCGGTCTTGTTCAGGGCATGATGGCAACAATCCACTCATACACTAACGATCAGCGTATTCTCGACCTACCTCACAGTGACCTTCGTCGCTCCCGCGCAGCAGCAGTAAACATCATACCAACTTCTACTGGGGCAGCTAAAGCAATCGGTAAAGTTATCCCTGAACTCTCCGGTAAGCTCAACGGTAACTCTTACCGTGTTCCTACAACAACTGGCTCTATCACTGACTTCGTTTGTACGGTTGAAAAAGACGTCACACTTGAAGAAGTAAACGCAGCATTCAAAGCAGCAGCAGAAGGCCCAATGAAAGGTGTTCTCGCTTACACAGACGAGCCAATCGTCCTTCAGGACATCGTTTCTGACCCACACAGCTCCATCTACGACTCAGGTTGCACAATGGTTGATGGCAAAATGATCAAACTCGCGTCATGGTATGACAACGAGTGGGGTTACTCAAACCGCGCAGCAGAAGGCCTTGCTCTTCTAGCAACTGGTCTCTAATCCTTTTAGAGATTCAAATCTCAATCAGGGGAGGCTTTCATAGAGTCTCCCCTGTTTTATTTACTTCACCACATTCACACGGCGCTTAAGCCGTCCCCCCCCCGGAACCACTAACCATTCAAAAATTATGTCCAAACTTACTATTCGCGACATCGACGTACAGGGCAAAGAAGTTCTCATGCGTGTGGACTTCAACGTCCCTCTCGACGACAATTTCGAAATCACTGACGAGACTCGCATCCTCGGTGCTCTTCCATCTATCAAGCACCTCCTCGCAGGCGGCGCTAAGCTTGTTCTCTGCTCCCACCTGGGCCGTCCTGCGGGCGAGCCTCAGGAAAAGTACTCGCTTCGTCCAGTAGCAAAGCGCCTCTCTGAGCACCTCGGCGCACCAGTAGCATTTGCTGACGACACAGTTGGCGAACACTCCGTAACTCTTCGTAACTCTCTCGAAGCTGGCCACGCAATGGTTCTCGAGAATACACGCTTCGACAACCGCGAGACAGCTAATGACTCTGAATTCTCAAAGGCTCTCGCAGGCAATGCTGAGATCTTCGTCAACGACGCATTCGGCACAGCACACCGTGCACACGCTTCTACTGAAGGCGTGACGCACTTCGTAAAGCAGTCCGTGTCAGGTTTACTCATCGAGAAAGAACTCGAATTCCTTCAAGGCAAGCTCGAGTCTCCAGAGAAGCCTTTCGTGGCGATCATGGGTGGAGCTAAGGTTTCCGACAAAATCCAAGTGATCAAAGCAATGATGGCTAAGGCCGACACTTTCATCATCGGAGGCGCAATGGCTTACACATTCCGTCTCGCTCAGGGTTTCAAGGTGGGCGACTCCCTCGTGGAACCAAAGTTTGTAGATCTCGCAAAAGAGATCCTCGACGAAGCAGAAACAAAGGGCATCAAGTTCCACCTCCCTGCCGATACACGCATCACTCAGGAATTTAGCCCTAAGGCTGAGACTAAAGTCACAGCTCCATACGCTGACGGTGGTGAAATCCCTGACGGCTGGGAAGGCATCGATATCGGTGAAGTCGCTATCGGTGACTTCGAAAAAGTAGTCGCAGGCGCCAAGACTATCCTCTGGAATGGCCCAATGGGAGTGTTCGAAATGGACAACTTCGCCGCTGGCACAAAGGCTCTCACTGCAGCCGTTGCAGCATCTGATGCTCTCACTATTGTTGGTGGTGGTGATTCAGTCACAGCAGCAAACAAGTTCTCTGACGCATCTAACTTCAGCTTCCTCTCCACGGGCGGTGGCGCTTCCCTCGAACTACTCGAAGGTAAGACTCTCCCAGGTGTGGCAGCACTCACAGATAAGTAAATAACCTAAATTTCAAACTAACAATAACTAACAATATGTCACGTAATCTAATTATCGCAGCGAACTGGAAGCTCAACAAAGGCCCTGCAGACGCAGCAGCATTCCTCGACGCATTCTGCGTAGCAATCAAAGAATTCAAAGGCTCCGCAGACATCGTTCTCGCACCTACATTCCTCACCATCCCATCTGTCGTGGCTAAGCTCGATGGTTGCGACCGCATCGCAGTGGCTTCTCAGAATGTTTCTGAACAAGAGTCCGGCGCATTCACTGGTGAAGTGAGCACAGCAATGCTCAGCGAAGCTGGTGTCCAATACGTCATCCTCGGGCACTCAGAGCGTCGTTCAATCTACGGCGAAACTGACGCGATCATCAACGCTAAGGTTAAGAAAACTCTCGCAGCTGGCCTCAAACCAATCTTCTGCATCGGTGAAACCCTCGAAGAGCGCGAAGGCGGCAAGCTCGAGTCAGTTCTCACTACACAGATCACTGACGGCCTCAAGGACGTTGCTGACCTCACAGACGTAGTCATCGCATACGAGCCAGTTTGGGCAATCGGTACAGGCGTAACAGCCTCAGCAGAGCAAGCACAGGACACACACAAGTTCGTGCGTTCAGTCATCGCAAACCTCTACGGCCAGTCCGCAGCAGACGCAGTACGAATTCAGTATGGGGGCTCTGTAAAGCCAGCTAACGCAGCTGAGCTTCTCGGCCAGCCAGACATCGATGGCGCACTCGTCGGGGGGGCCGCACTCGAAGCCGAGTCCTTCTTCGGCATCCTCGAGAACTCATCTTTCTAAGATTTAGTCATAAATAACTTACCCATAAGCCTCACACTGCAACGTGTGAGGCTTTTCCTTTTTCTGTTAGTATGCTCATTTAAGGAGGCATTTCATCAATTCAACAAAAACTCTCGATTGAAGGCATTCCGATGATCTACCCAACGCTTGACCCCTTTGTCTCTCAATGGCTTCTATGTGCAGACTACACACCATACTGGGATAGAACCCTCAGTCACCACTGCCATATGGCCCTTCTGTGAGATAATCCGGACATAATGAACAGCAAAGAGGCTCTTCAGAGTTGGATATACCGCGCTTCCCGCTAGAAGCACTCCACAGGTATCTCCCCCCTATCGTCATGCTAGTAACTACCACAGCCCATCAAGTAAAAAGCCCACGAAGGTCACCTCGAAGAGATGAGTTATCACGATGAGTAGGGCCCCTTTCATTCAATCATACCTGTTGTTCGTTATGCTATCCACTTTCCCCCTCTGTCCATCACTGTAGCTTTCATCTGAAGCATTCTAACTAGCTTCCAAGCTAACACTTTAAGTGGTCTACTTTTTACTACGCTATACAGCCCATAGCCTAGCCACAGTTTTTTGCTAAACCAAGGCATTCATTCCGCCTACTCGTCAGATTACTGACAGCTACTTATCATTTCCTTTGCTCAGCTGTGGCTTTGAGTTTGTGCTCGCGTTGGCTACAGGGTTCTAGGTCTTTGCCTTCAAGACGAAGCCACGGCAGCACGTAGCCCATAGCGCTGTGTAGACGAACGTCATTTTAGTCGCTGATGCATCTTTCGATGGTTCGCTGTGCATGATTTAGAGATAGCTGTATGTTAGTATAAACCCTCTTTCTTAAGGCGGCCACGCAAAAGCTCTAACTCCCCCTTATACTGGGGGTACATGCGCGTAAACCTGAGGATGTCAGAGGCGTAAAACTTACGAAGAGTTCTGAGAATGAAATGATCAGCAACCATTCATAACACTTAAAACATCTCTTGCTGGCTGAGATTGCCAGACAGCTTCTCTAGTAAAGCTACCCGGTTACTTTCTCCAAATTCGAGCCAGGCAGTTGGCTCCTTCTGATTAGCACAGAGCACTTGAACCTCTGTTAACCCTCCGTCAGTGAGCAATTCACTAACAGTGTCACTCGCCACACTTGGACTATTACAATCGCCACTGAGGTGGCCTAGCACCACATGAGCTAAGCGCTCGCAACCAACGTCGGCAATCAATTCACCTGCTTGTGAGTTAGACAAATGCCCATGTCTCGATGCTATACGTTGCTTTGTAGCCCAGGGGCGCTTGGTATCAGCCTCCAATAGAACTTCATCGTAATTGGCCTCAACAAATAGAGCCTGACTCTCACGTAAATGCATTCGCATAGCTTGAGTGACGTAGCCAACATCTGTGACTAATCCAAACTTCGTTATCCCCTGCTGCAGAGTAAAACCGACGGGTTCTGCGGCATCGTGAGGGATAGGGAATGGATGAATCGTCATTCCATTTAGTACAAAATCCTGCCCTGTATTGAAAACCTTCCAGAGCACCTCACTTTTCATTCCCCACTGCAGAGCCTCCCTCGTCATAGCATTTGCGTAGACTGGGATTCTCCGCTTTCTCAGTAAGACATCCAATCCTCGGGTGTGATCGCTGTGCTCATGCGTGAGTAAGACACCAGTCAATGAAGCAGGATCAACCCCAATGGCTTCCATTCGCACGGTCAATTGTTTGGCACTGAGTCCGGCATCGAGCAACAGGCGGGTCTTTCCACACTCTAAAATTGTAGCATTGCCGCCACTTCCACTGCCTAAAACTGCCATCCGCATTCTCACTAGTAGGATCGTATGTCTAATTCCCTCTCACTCAAGCCAGATTGTTTGATTCAGTAAAATCTATAATTTTTGCCTTCCGTCCCTAGAGAATTACTCTACATCTAGCCGCATGAATGTCATGAACGTGATTATTGGATCCACATTCGCACTTCTTGTCGCTGGTTTTTTCATATCCTACAGCAGCATGAATAATAGCGAAATCAGCGATCCTGTAGCCCTCGAAGTTGCACGCCTTGAAAAGCGCAAAGCCCAGCTAGAATCGGCCCTGCTCAAAGGATCGAATACCAATCAGGGTCTTACTTACACCTCACCACTACAACAAGCAGCAAGCCAACAGGCAAATTCAGTTGAGCTTGATCGTGTGCAGGCCGAACTCAGCGCACTCAGAAATGAGCGAGATGTCATTGAAGAAGAAGCAGCAAAAGTCATCGCAGACGCCATCGGAACTTCACCCGCGAGGAACGACCGCCGCGCTAGCCTCATCAAGTCAGCACTACTAATGGCTAGAATCACTGAGTATGATAACGTCAATAAGATAGCAGGCATCGAAATCGAGCGCATTGGCAATGTGAACACAGGCGATATCCTCGGTATCCGCCGCAACTCTGGCATCATTGGCCGCCTCACGATTGGCACTATCGACCGCAATCAAGGAATTGCCGACCCAGTTCCCGGCTCATTCATGGGCGGCAACATCGACATTCAGCCAGGAGACGAACTCATTCTCCCGCCTAACTAGCAAGTAAGCCTCACATCGGTCTTCACATCCACTCAAAAAAAAGCGAGCAGGTGCTCGCTTTTTTATTGCTCAAATACCAAGGTACACGCGTACACTAACAATGTGGATCAGCTTACTATCACCAAACTCAAAAAATCCGCTGGAGATACCCCCATCAGCGCCAGCGTTGACGCCCAGCTTCAGTCTTGTGTCACTAAAACGACAAAGTCGGGAAAGCCCTACTTAGAGCTAGTCCTTGCGGATTCAATTGACCAGTTCACTCTCAAAATTTGGGAGAACCTACCTCAGTTTAAATTAGCCCAAGAGCTTCCAATTGAATCCTTCCTCCGCCTTGCTGGCGACTGGACTCA
>NZ_JBDOPO010000315.1:0-3620 GCF_039830215.1 Rubritalea sp.
TATCTCAGGCATCCTTTCCGTCATTGCCTTCTTCCAATCTGAAACTTGTACAGGGTGGATTTCATATTCTTTGGCGATCTATTGAATCGTCTTTTCTCCCTTGAGCGCTTCTAGAGCCACTCGTGCTTTGAATTCAGCTTCGTGTCTTTTACGTTTTGCTTTGATTTTGTTGTTTTTAGGTTCGCGGTTTGCACCGCTCCCCTCCATCCAAATCATAGCTTAACTACCTGTCCGAATTTCGGGGACCAGCTCTTACAGCGAACACCTCTTTATTAAAACGGCCACTGTTAATTGCACCCATACTGACCAATGAGCCAATGAAATAGGACACGGCTTCATGTCCTGATATTATGGGTTACTGCTGCGACAACCACATCGTATACAGTAAAAAAGGAAGGAGCTGTCAGTGCAAGAATACCTCAATGGTAAAATGCATCGACTCATAGAAGTATGCGAAGAAGCTTAGCTCTTTTTAGATTTTGCTTCTGAATAAGTCCACGGTAATTTGCGCTCAGATGTGGCAGCCCGGATCACTTTGATTTCATCTGCTGAGATATCTTTTTTCCACTTACCCCAACGACGCCCTATGTAGTTGAGTACATCAGCGAGTTCCTGGTCTGTGTAGGTGGCTCCCATTGGGGGCATAATTCCAGCTGAGTAGGTTTCCTCGTTTTCACCTAATGGTCCAGTAATGCCATGGAGTAGCACTTTGGTGAGATACACCTTGTCTGCCATCCTTGAATTGCGAGTGAACTTTGGAGCAAATAATTTACCCATGCTTTCGATACCTTGGTTACCTTGGCCGTGGCAATCGATGCAGAGAGATTGATAGATTTTGTGACCAGGTATATATTTCTTCAGGGAGCCGCGTAGCTTATTTTTCTTACGATCGAGAGATGCAACTGCAATATTGTTAGGATGGCTGCTTACTATTTGTTTCCTTAAATTAATGCTGTCAGTGGTGTTCAGTTTCTCAGTAGATAGATATAGTTGTGCAACTACAAATGGTGATGGGTCTGTGGCTAGATTGGAAACCAATGTAAAAAAATCAGGATCAGATGTGAAACGCTTTTCAGAGAGGCTAATCGCGTGAACTCGCACGTTTTCGTTCATATCCTTTAAGGCGCTCTTGAGTTCTTTCTTTTCTAAGCTGGAATAGAAGTCTAAAATCTGTAAAGCGCTCAGACGAGTGAACGGATTGTTACTATTTAAAAGCTTCCTAACATTGGGGATGGCTGACTTGTCATTGCGACAGACAATCAACTTGTGTGCTGTATCACGCCACCAGCCATTCTTGTGCTCTAGGTAGTTTGCGAGGTCTGCGCTGCTAACGGTTGAGAGTTGGATAGGAGATTCTAGATTGGCCGAGTCTTCAGGGATTAGTCGGTAGATACGGCCTCTGGAGTTTACTTTAAGCATCCCCCAGGCTTTCGTGCGGTAATAGCGCTCGAGCCAATCTTTATTAGGGTTCTTTGTGCGCTCAGTCGGGAACCACTGTGATTCTTGCACTATACCTCGTGACATATCAGCAATGTAGAGACCTCCATCAGGCCCCATGCCAGTCCATACTGGACGGAAGTACGTGTCGGCACTGCGGATAAATTCAGTATTTTTATAATCATCATGCGTAGCAGGTGTGATCTGTCCATCGTTTTGATCAAGAGTGACCAGTTTTACAATGCGGCGCACTGAATCGGGGATAACCAGTGCTCCCTTTAACTCACCAAATTGCTCACTCCGAAGAATTGTTTGCCCTCCAGTCGCTGTGACATTTCTACCAGAATCTGTTGCATCATCTACTTCGCATGTGAAATTTGCTTTAAAGGTTTCCTTTGCGAGACTAGGGTTTCCCATAGGGTATCCACCTAGATTGAACCAATTTTTTAAGGGGGCGCTATTGTGACTACCGTAGATTCTACCAACGTCGTCACGAGTTAAACCCCATTGTCCGTAGCGCCCATGACTGCGTTGCTGAGTGAGCTTTCCATCACGAAATTGATAGATCTGGCCAGTTGCATAGATTTTATTATCGGAATTCCAAATTAAAGAGTTGTCCTGGTGCTCGATGTTACCGCCTACACTACTACCTTGGAGAGCTATTTCTTTCCGATCAGAGATGCCGTCGCCGTTGTCATCGAAGTAGGACCAAATTGTAGAGTTGTGGGTGAATCTTACTAGGACTCGATCATGTAAAGTGAGGATGGAACGGGGGAGCATGAGGTCTTTTGCAAACACAGTACGCTTGTCCATTTTTCCATCACCATTCGTATCAGTCAGTTTGACTATTCTACTAACGGGTTTGTCCTGGTCCGTACCGTATTGGTCTTGCATATAACTATTCCACTCACACACAAACAGGGCACCGTCACTATCAAATGTGAAGCACACAGGCTCCTGCACCATCGGTTCAGATGCCACTAGCTCAAGCTTGAAGCCGTTAGGCACTTCAATGTGCTTGAGGGATTCTTCGATCGATAACGGCGCCAAAGTCCCATCTGCTAACTGATTCAACATCTTCTCCGCAAAAGAAGGGGTTAACAGCAAAATTCCGAAGATGTGTGTTAGTGTGGTGTGCTTAAGACTCATGGTTTTATGTATACACCTGTAACACAGGCTGCAACAGTGTTTTTGTAAAAAATATGTTTGATTCACTTATGGAGGACTCCGCCAACCATTTTTTAGACCTTACATCTCTTGATCGATTGATCACAATACACGATCAGCCATGAATTTCTCAACCACACCAAAGGCTGCAACCTATTCACATTAATGAGCCAACAGTAGAACATGGCTAAGCGTCAAGTTGAGATACTCTAACTCAAAAAAGACACTCTAGATTGGACTTTTTTCTACCAGTCCTCCAAAAGGTCACAGTCGACAACAGCTAAGACTTGAATAAGTGAGGGAATCTTGCCTTTACCCCGCGGCTGATGTTTAAATTTCTAATCTTCCAAAGTTTTCATGGCCTCAGTGATGAAGCTACGGAATTTCAAATAGGTGGTCGCTTGATCTACATGAACTTTTTAGACCTTTAAAGGAGGATAATGCCCTATATGCAAACATCATTTAAAATTTCAAGGAAGTGATTGACCGTGATGGGCGGTGGGGATTTCACAAGTAATTTTTCTGCATCGGTAACATCACGATGCCCGAGGCTTAGGTATCACTAAGGAATCCGTTCAAGAGTTCGGATGCACAAGGTCAAGCATTGCGGGTAAAATGGTATACTCAGTCTCACATTTCACCGACATAACCGTTGATATGGTGATGAGAGAAATAGTAACAAGTTACGAAATAGAATTGGTAATTACGCCTGATGAGATGGTTTTGGCATAGGTGCTGGATGTACTGTAGCACGCTAAAATAGGAATGGGGGTTTACCTCTGATGAACTGTAGAAAATTGAACTACTTTTCCACCTACAAGTGTGGGTGATTCTACAGATTGAGAACTTCTCTACAGTTATTTCTGATTATTGTTTAGTTTATTTAGTGCTTGGATTCAACCTGGAAGTGCACCTTGTTAGTTAGGTGTTAAAAACATAAAGTTTGGGGTCTTTCTGTCGAGTACTTTACGAGGTCTGCTGTTTAGCTTTCTCTCAACTTCAGCTATTTGATCGGC
>NZ_JBDOPO010000221.1:0-16107 GCF_039830215.1 Rubritalea sp.
GCCTTATCTTGCCGTTGCGCTTCACTTAGGACTCGTTGGTTGAACTCAATCCAAGAGAGTTCTCTGTTTATGTAGCTGAAGGACATGGTAGTTTAGCTAAGTTTGTCCTCTATGAGGTTAATTTCTAAGCCGAAAATATTTTCAAATAGATCGCCTTTGCTTTGCATGGCGAGGCGCTCGGTGTGTGCGTCTACTACACGAGGTAGGTAAATGTGGAGGCGTCGCCTACTGATGCGAATTTCTAAATCACTGACACGTTTTGCGTGAGAAAGTTCGAGCGCATCAGCTATGCGGAGTAGCGATGCGAGCTTTGACACGCGCATGCGGTTTATCATATTTAGATCTCTGTAGATGGCGTGATTTTGTTTTGGCAGCGAATTGCGGTGATAACGAGCAATCAGCGCTATCATTTCAACATCAGCACGAGGGAGTCCGAAAATCTCACTGTTGAGTATAATGTACTGTGAATGTTTGTGATGTGCACGATTGCCGATGAAGCCACCGCACTCATGGAGGATCGCTGAAATGTGAAGCAGTAGGGCGTCATGCTCAGAGAGTTTGTGTAGGTCTTGTAGTTGTTCAAAAAGTTGGTGAGATAGATGGGCGACTTGACGCGCATGAGGCATGTGCACTTTGTATTTCTTTGCAATAATCTCGGCTGAGCTAATCACTTCTTTAGTGAATTCTCCAGAAAGTGATGGAGTAGAGTTTAGGTCTTGGAGGAGACCCAACTCATAATCGCTCTCAGGAATGTGAATGCGTTTTGGATTAAATGCGGACACAACGGCAAGATTGATTTCAAGCGCGGGTAAAATTCCCTCAGCAGTTTGGTAGTCAACTTGGTAGCTTTGGACTATTTCGTCGTCATCTTTCTTTGCAGCTTCGTCGCAGAGTTTGCTGAGAGCTTCAGTACTACAAGATTTGTCTTTGAATTTCTTTATGAAACTGCGGAGGAGTTGAATTTCGTAACCAATAAGGACGATGTGCTCGATGTCAGCATCACTGAATTCCTCAATAACTGAATCTAACGGACCTTTAATCTGTGTGCGTATACTTTTTCGGTAGAAATTAGAGTTCTCATTTTTAGCTATACTTACGCCGGTCCTGTGAACTCCCAGTCGGTAGCTATTGTAGCTGGTGATGCGTCCTTTTTGCAGGAGTATGGCGCGTGTATTTCCTGGACCGACGTGGAGCACGAGCGTGTTGAGTGTGCGCATAGATGGTGTGTCACTCAGGCGTCTTCGGGTTTTTAGGTAGATGAGACGTGTCATTTCTCCGTCATCTAGAATCTCGACATTCATTCCGCAGCTAATGTGAATTCGGTTGAGAAAAACTTCCTTGTTAGACGCCTCTGATAGGATGTTAGTAGCAACCACTCTGAGGCTAGTAATACTAACTGAAGTACCTAGTTCTTCGGCGCTCTGTTGAAATCCTGTTAGGATATTGACGCAGCGTTCGATGGTGGATCGGTTCAGTTTACCTCGAGTAAAGACGTCGTGGGCAATGGGGGTCGATTGTTCGAGGAAATCGATTTGTTCCGACTGACCTTCTGAGTTCTTGATGTAAATGAGAAGGGAGATAGAGCTGGCTCCAATGTGGATTGTTGCGCTTATTGGCCTTTCTGGTGGGGGAGGAAGCGAATCGGAACTCATTTAATTACTATGTCAATTAGGTGGGGCTCTTGCAATAATGAATCTGTGGTGATTTGAGGCTAAATAGTGATGCTTTATATTTGGCTTGAGTTCCAGTGCTAGAAGCGGAGATGGTAGCCACTATGTTAACCAATGAAGCGAGCTTGATGTATCGTGTCTATCCAGGGGGTGAGGTTGACCTAACCTCTCAGGACCCCTCAGATAAAGGGGTGTGGAAGAATAGCTCAAAGTCAGATTACGAGGCAATGATGCAGGAAAAGTTAGATGAACTGAAATCACTGCAAAACATGCTTTTTGCAGAAGGGAAGCATAAGGTTTTGATTGTGGTACAGGCCATGGATGCTGGAGGTAAAGACGGTTGCGCTAGAAATGTATTTTCTTCAATGGACCCGCAAGGTGTGCACGTTAAGGCCTTTAAGGCGCCACACGAGGAAGAGTTAGACCATGACTTTTTGTGGAGGGTGCACAAGGCTGTCCTTTCGAGAGGTATGATTTCTGTTTTTAACCGGAGTCACTATGAGGATCTTATCGCGGTGCGAGTGAAGAAACTGTGTCCAGAGAAGGTGTGGAGAAATCGCTACAGGCACATAGTGGATTTCGAGAAAATGCTGTCAGATGAGGGGACTAAGATTGTGAAGATTTTCCTCAATATTTCAAAAGAAGAGCAAAGAGAGCGTCTACAGGCCCGGCTTGATGATCCAGATAAACTTTGGAAGTTTGAGCCAGGGGGCTTAGCTGATCGTGCGCGTTGGGATGATTTTATGGTCGCGTATAATGAGCTGATTTCAGAGACATCTTATGACCATGCTCCATGGCATGTAGTGCCGTCAGATAGGAAATGGTATAGAAATCTAGTGGTGGCTCAGATAGTAATTAATGCGCTGAAGGAATTAAAAATGGAATTTCCTGAGGCGGAATGGGATCCAAAAGATATAGTTGTCGAGTAATGCCGGTATTCACTAAAGAGTTAGAGTTTGAGACTCACGGTAAAGGGACCTATGAAATTAGTCATGAGGTGGAAAAGCTTGTTAGCCTGTCCGCGATTCGCTCTGGTACGGTCACTGTTTTTGTGAAACATACTAGCGCGAGTTTGGTGCTGATGGAAAATGCTGACCCATCTGCTCGACACGATTTACAGGCCTTTTTTGACAGGTTGGTACCTGAGGATACTCATTACTTCACTCACACCTATGAAGGGGCGGACGACATGCCTTCGCATATTCGGGTGGCGTTGACTCGGAGTAGCGAGGTGATCCCTATAAATGAATACCGCATGATGTTAGGGACTTGGCAGGGGATTTTCTTATTTGAGCACCGCAGTGCACCGCATAGCCGGCGAATTGTAGTTACTGTGATGGGGGATTCTTAAGGTGGACGAGCCAATAGATGTGTCGATTGATTTTGATATTGTTGATGAATGTGATGACTGGATAGTGGTAAACAAGCCTGCACCATTGATTGTTCATCCAACGAATATAAAGGCAGAACCAACATTGCTGGGCGGACTAGAGCAGCTGTTGAGTTTCGAGATTAAAAACGGGGCAAGACTTTCGATTATCAATCGGCTTGATCGTGAGACCAGTGGGTTGGTACTAATAGCAAAGAGAAAGTCGGCAGCTCGAAAGTTTGGCCGTGCGATGGAGCGACGCTTGATAGAGAAAGAATATGATGCCATTTGCCTTGGATGGCCGGACTGGGATGAGCGGACATTGAGTGCGCCTCTTTTGAGAAAGGGTGAAAAAGAGCAATCTCCAATATGGGTTAAGCAAATGGTGCACCTTGACGGTCGTTCTAGCGAAACATCTTTTAAAGTGGTGAGACGTGGAATTCACAAAGGTATTAATGTGAGCTTGTTGCGGGTTTATCCAAAGAGTGGGCGGATGCATCAAATTCGTGTTCACGCGGCCTATCTCGGTTACCCTTTGGTTGGCGATAAAATCTATGGGGAGGATGAGACCTGCTATTTAAGGTATATAGAAGGTGGTTGGACTAAAGATCTAAAAGGTCAGCTCATGTTAAAGCGCCATGCTTTGCATGCTTCCCGCATGGCTGTAGTTATCGATGATGAGACCTTGGAATGGAGTATTGGCTTGGCTGATGAACTGAGTGACTTTTTTGATGCATAGATAGCATGGTTTTGCTAGATTTCGTCTATGGCACCTTTGCATGAAATCGAGAGTTTTATAAATACTGAACTTCGACTGGGCGAGATCCCTGATTACTCAGCAGCTCACAACGGATTGCAGTTGTCTAATAATGGTGCAGTTACCAAAGTAGCAGCAGCTGTAGACGCCTCTCTGCCAGTGATTCGAAAAGCTATCAATGAAGGAGCTGACTTGCTAGTTGTGCACCATGGGCTCTTTTGGCAAGGGGTGCAGCGATTAGTCGGCGCTCAGTACGATAAGTTTACCGAAGCTATCCAGGCTAATCTAGCAATCTACAGTGCACATATACCTTTAGATGTGCACCCGACATTAGGGAATAATGCTTTATTAGCTAAAGCGATAGGGATGGATAAGGCAGTCTTCTATAATGACTGGAAGGGGATAAAGTTGGGGGTTCGCCAAGAGATGGAGCTCGAGTTTGAGGACATTATTCAGCGACTGAAGAAAACCTTGGGGCAGGAGGTTCATTTTTGTCGCGGCAGAAAAGAGCCGTCAGTCGGAGTCGTCGGTATTATTACAGGTGGGGCAGGCTCCGAAATTGCCGCGATGGCACAGCAGGGTATTGATACTTTCATTACAGGAGAAGGTCCACACTGGAGCTATCCTTTAGCCGAAGAACTTGGTGTGAATATAATCTATGGAGGTCACTACGCAACCGAGACATTTGGAGTCAAAGCTCTAAGTCATTACATCGCAAATAAGTGGGAGCTTTCAGCGGTATTTATTGATCACCCTACCGGCCTCTGATTTAAATAGCTCAGCGCTAGGAGGTTTGAGTAGTGGATTTGTTTTTAACTTAAATAGTCCTTGCAATAGACATAGGTAAAGTTCTATTTTGTTATAGAGGTTCCTAATAAATTGGTATTTTCCATTGAACGGCAGATCGCCAAGTTCTGTACTAGCTATAAGGGAGCTAAAGCTTCTTGAAACTTCAATAAGAGAATATGAAAAACACAATGAAATACGTATTAGTAGCTGCACTTTTCGCAGTAGCGGCACCAGTAGCAGTAGCAGAGGTAGCAGAGGTAGCAGAGGTAGCAGAGGTAGCAGAGGTAGCAGAGGTAGCAGAGGTAGCAGAGGTAGCAGTGTTAGAGAAATCCGCAGTAGACGTGCAGATGTGTAGTGCCATCTATGAAAGAGCTTTAAAAGCAATTGCTAAAGATCCAGCTAAAGTGCTCGAGTTAGTATCTAAGCTCGTCGCAGCAAATGAGTCTTGCGCCGCTGATGTCATTAAAGCGGCGATCAAAACTACCAAGGCAGATAAAAAGCTAGTCGGACAAATTGTAGAAACTGCCGCAACGGTAGCTCCAAAGCAACTTGCCCACATCGCAGCTGCTGCAATGGCAACAGCCCCTGACTCTACAGCTCAAATCCTTGCTGTCTTAAATAAAATTAACATAGCACAGGGCACCGCTCAAGTGCAAGCTGCTGCGGTTGGTGCAATGGTAAGCTCGTTTGGAGACCCAGAGGGCTATAGTTGGGCACTTGAGGGTACTGTTCTCTCGGTGTCGCAAGTTGGTGCAGCAATTGGTCCCATTGAGGATATTAATACAGCCTCTAGAAAATAAGTTAGCTAAAATTGAATAACATGAAATTAATTACAGTCTGCGCAGTCGGTGCGTTTACAACCGGCTCTCTAGCTGCTCAAGGGATATTTAACGTCTCGCCAAACGATGGTGTTACAGACGATATTCCATTAGAAATCTCTGGTACACTCAACTATGGTTGGGATGACAACGTCACGCCAGCAGTTAAGGCTAACCGAGGTGATTCATCAATGTACACATCGTTTAATCTTGGAGCGAATTATCTCAATCTTGATGCGCAGACAAGAGTAGACTTCAATTTTAAATTGGGAGTTCTTTATTACCTAGATGATATTGAGAATTCCAATGCAAATAGTACCTACAGTGATTCACGTATGATTCTCAATGTCGCTCATAATGTGAGTGAGCGCCTCCGTTTGACTACCAAGAACTACGCATTCTACGGTCTTGAGCCAGATTATGCCTACGGTGCAGTCAGTGATCGCTCAAATGATGAGTATTTACTGCTCTCCACAGATAACGCTGTGGGATACAAATGGACTGAACGTCTGGGCACTATTACTGGATTTAATTACAGTCAACTTGGTTATGATGATAGGTCTAATAGCGATCGCAAGAACCTAGGGCTTTATAATCAGTTTCGTTATGTTCTTTCACAGCAGGCTGTGAGTACTCTGGATTACCGTTATAGAATGACTGACGTTGAGGCTGGACTTGATTCAGACAACCACAAGGTGCTTGTAGGTCTTGATTACCGCATTAATGAAGCAGCTACTCTTGTGGCTAAAGCTGGTGTCCAGTACCGTAAGGTGGACACACGCGATGCTACAACAGATCCTACATTTGAGATCGGCTATATGCAGAGAATGAATCAAATGTTTCGCGTTCGCGCCAACCTAGTCTATGATACTAACGATTACGGAACAACATTTGGTACTCGGACCTTCGACGATAACCAAACATTCCGCTTGAATTTAGCAGGAGATTACCAGCTTTCAAAGCAATTGTATGTCACTTGTGGTATTAACTACGTAGCTAATCAATACTCAGCTGTAGGTGTTTCAGATGATGATGTGGATGTGTTTAATATTAGTATTGGTGCCACATACAAAATGATGGCCAACCTTTCAGCAAACATTACCTACAACCATACAAAATCTAGTGATGTCGGCGATACGCTCAATCGTGACTACGACCGTAATCGAATTCAAGCGGGCCTAACTTACACATTCTAAGTTATTCAGAATTGTAGATTATTCTCTTAAATCGCCTCTTCTGTATCTTGTGCTGAAGGGGCTTTTTTCTTTACCATACGCGATCTATTCCGATACTAATACTAACTGAATTCCAGCCGTTTATCGTTTGAATATGCAACCTAACAATTCTTTAAACACCTCCGATGCGACCCTGCATGCAGTCGATTACTTACAAATTTTAAAAAATCGATATGGGATCATTTTGCTCACATTTATCTTAGTTATTCTTACGGCAGCTGTCATCACCTATGTAATGCCGAAAAAGTATGAGGCAACAGCTGTGGTGAAGATCAACCCGCTAGGGACGAAGAATCAAGTTGTTGGCAATAGAGCGTCTGCTCTTATGACCCGCCAGTTCTTTGGAACTCAATTTAAGATTATTGAGTCAGACGAGAACTTGAAGAGAGCTGCTGAGATGACTCAACTCCCTCAGAAAATGCAAATCACCACAGCTCAAGCAGTGAGAGTTCTCAAAGGTGGACTTTCAACTAAGCAAGAGCGAGGGACTGATCTGATTGAAATCTCACTGCGCATGGTCAAAGACAATATAGAGCATATTAAGCCCCTGACCGAGGCTGTTGCGTTGGCTTACAGCGAAATGCGAATTGCTCAAGAAACTCAAAGGCGTGAACAAACTCGCGTTGAGTTGGACAAAAAAATACAAAAATATGAAGACATAGTAGAAGATTACAGAACCAGATTATTAGAATTTTCTAATAAAACCGGTATTTATTCTCTGGATCGCTACAGTGGAGGTTCTACAGCCGTGGTCAGCCGAGATCTACAGCAAGAAAATATGCTCTACGATGAGGCTGTGAAGGCAAGGGATGAGCTGGAGCTTCAGGTGAAAAATCTTGTGGGCTTAGATGACGAAACCTTGATCTCTCATGTATCTGGTCTTAACCGTCCCGAAAGTGCTGTTCTTGCTGTGACATTTCAGCAGTACCAAGAAGCCAAGCGGGAGCGGGCTGGGGCCCTGGCGCAGGGACTAGGTGAAAATCACCCTCAGGTGAAACTTCACGATTCTCAGATCTCAATCCTCAGAGAAGACTTGGACGCAAAGGTGCTTAGGGTGAGGGATTTGCTTAAAGTATTACTCGATCAGGCTGGGGCAAAAGTTGCGCGACTGGAGGTTTCCAGAGGGGCATCAAAAGATGATGCTAAAAACACAGCGCAAGATTATACTCTATTTAAAACCTACGAAGATGAATACAAGGATTCAGTCAATAACCTAAATACTCTGAGAACGAGTAATGTGATCGAGGAGTTGCAAGAAAACATGTCGATCAAGCCTCTAGAGTTTTATGCTTTCCCTACTGAGCCTGAAGTCGCGGATTACGTTTCACCTAAATGGATTCTAAATATGGCACTAGGAAGTCTCGCAGGCCTTATCTTTGGTGTCGGTATTGCTTTTTCTTTAGAGCTTATGGATACCTCTGTGAAGAGCGTGGAAGATGTAGAAAGATACTTGCAGGTTCCAGTATTGGCTGTAGTGCCAAGAGACGTTGGAGTGCTCCACCAAATGTCGGCATCTAGCCCAGATGCTGAGGCATATAGAATTCTAAGAACTAACATCGAGTTCAACCGTCCTAGCCAAGACGCTAATGCCATCACTATTGTTTCTGGTGGGGCCGGCGAAGGGAAATCGACAACATTGGTGAACCTAGCTTATATCTGTGCTCAAGGTGGTTATTCGACATTAATGATTGATGCCGATCTACGCCGCCCACGATTGCATACATTTTTTGATATAAACAACACAGTGGGTCTAACTAATTATCTGGCAACCGCACTCCCTCTTGAGGATGTGGTTCTTCAGACGTCTATTGAAAATCTCTATTTCATGCCATCGGGTGTTCTGCCAGCTGATGCAGCGGGAATATTAAATTCCCGTCGTATGTCTGAGCTAATTCAAGAGGTCAAGAGCCGCTTTGATTTAGTGCTCGTTGATTCACCTCCAATTTTGGGGGTCAGTGATGCCTCTGTAATTTCTAGTGAAGTAGACCTTACCCTGATTGTGGTGCAACACAGAAAGCTTCCACGCAATATGCTGGTTCGAGTCAGGCAAGCTGTTGAAAATGTGGGGGGGAGAGTCTTGGGAGTTGCCTTAAATAACGTAGATTTACGGAGTGATAGCCAGTATCAATATTATACGAGCTACTACACTTATTATGCTCCTGATCAGAATGAAACGACCACCGCTGAACCTAAATCTAAAGTTAGTGCCGATTCACAAAAATCTAGCGACCTTTACTAAGTATATTTTTATTGGCAAACTACGAATCATGAAAAAAGTATTCTACCTACTAATCTCTCTGATGACTTTGAGCCTGACTGTAGCCCAAGCGTCCTATGTAAAGACCGGTGAGAAAATAACCATTACAATCAAAGGAGTTCCAGCTAGCGAACAAAGTTCTATAAATGGTGAGTATATCGTCAGTGATTCGGGGTTGCTGTATATGCCAATGCTTAAAAGAGGCCTCAAAGCATCAGGTACTTCTAGTTCTACTGTCGCTCGGAGAATAGAAGCTGCTTATCGAGAGGCTAAAATCTACAGCAATCCTCGTATTACAATTCTTACAGCCCAGGCAGATATTGAGATTGATAGGGGGAGGAAACGAGAAAACGAATTCGTTACTGTATCTGGTGAGGTCAAGCGTGATGGTCCAGTACAATATCGTACAGGTTTAACAATCTATGAGGCCATCGCCACAGCAGGTGGAGTTGACACTTTTGGCGCAATGAACCGTGTGAAGCTGGAGCGCAATGGTAGAGAGACTATCTACGATCTGAAAAAGAATGCAATAAGCCGTACAATTAAGGTGCGTGTGGGGGACGTGATCACAGTTCCTCAGAAAAATGCACTTGGGAGATAGTTTTTTACATTACTTAGTTTCATTTCACTAACTCTCCATCGGGGATGGGCTATTTTACTTATTGAGCACCACCCAAAGTCTAATATAGTCTTCGTACATGAGTTCGATCTTAAGAGTCCCTCTAATTTCGTTAGTATTGATCACAACACTTGCTGCTGAGCCTGCTGCTGAGCAGTTCAAGCAGCTGGATGCTGATGCTTACTCAGATAGACATGCTGCTCAGCTTGAACTAACACAATGGGCTGCAGACAATTCTAATGAGGCCGTTGATTTATTTTTTGATAAATATAAAGCGGCAAAGAAGCCAGAGCTCAAAATGCGTATGAGGCAATTACTTCGAGAACGCGTTGTATTTGAGAAATATGGAAGCCCCAAAGGTTTTGTCGGTATCCGGATGGATAACGGGTCTGAAAAGGTTGGCGATGAGTTACACGCTGTAGTTTTAGTCACGAATGTGGTTAAAGATTCACCGGCTGATGTATTCGGCCTTCAGCAGGGAGATGCTTTATGGAGAATTGACGGCCGAACATTCAATCGCAAGACATTTGCTTCAATTCAATTTATTCAAATAGTGACTTCAAAAAGAGAGGGAGACACGGTTGTGCTCGAGCTGTTTCGCAACGGTAAACCTCTAGAAGTAAAGCTTGTACTAGGAGCAATGCCAGCAAAGCTGGAACGACAAAATAACCGACACCTCAAAAAAGATCCTGAGATTGATAAGGAAAACTATTTCAATAATTGGCTGAGGAAAAGGTTGGGAGTTGAGGGATAAGGCTAGAAGCGACCGATGAACGCTAGCCTTAGTATAGAAGCTACTCCTTACTGGTCATTGAAAGCTGTTTTTCCCAATAATTCGAGCAACAGCTTGCGTTCATAGAGCAAAATCGACTGCAGTGGGTAAGGCGTAAAGGTAATCAAGTAGCAGCGAACCTTCTTCTGCTACTTAGGATCCAATGTACACCCTAAGATTTAGGCTTTCTCACTCAATGGATTCTTGTGACAGCTACTTAATTTCTGCGATCCCCCAAAAAAGTACGA
The DNA here is from genome assembly GCF_039830215.1 of Rubritalea sp. Taxonomy (NCBI): domain Bacteria; kingdom Pseudomonadati; phylum Verrucomicrobiota; class Verrucomicrobiia; order Verrucomicrobiales; family Rubritaleaceae; genus Rubritalea; species Rubritalea sp. Next base: position 10,535 of record NZ_JBDOPO010000221.1, read on the forward strand.
CTTTATGTTGTCAAGTGTGAGATTATCTTTTTATGATATGGGATGATGAAAATTCCCCCATTATGCAACATTAGTTTTTTGTTATTGGCATCCACTGGTGCTCTGTCTGCACAGACGTTGATCACTCCGATGGATTCTGCGCAATCCTTAGCCCAATCTCTAGTTGGGCCAGGTATCCAAATCAGCAATGTTCAGTACACTGGTAGTACTGGAGCATCTGGTTATTTCAGTGGAGGTTATGCTGCTGGTAATGACATTACTTCAGGTATTATTTTGACAAGTGGCCTTGCCTCATCCGCAGGCTCCAATAGCAACACAACCGAGTCCACAAGTACGAACTTGCGATCCGCAGGTGACAGTACTTTGAATACCTTGATTCCTGGCTACAGTACTTATGACGCCACTATCTTGTCATTTGATTTTGTGAGCAGTGGTGACTCAGCATACTTCAACTACGCCTTTGCCTCTGAAGAATATGTTGAATGGGTAGGCTCCAGCTTCAATGATGTCTTCGGATTCTTTGTGAATGGAGAAAACGTGGCTCTCCTACCAGATTCTGACACGGCTGTGGCGATCAATACCGTGAGCAACGTGAATAATGCCGATTTTTTCAATGATAATTCGATTGGCAACGGTGCCCCCTACGCCTTCGAATACGATGGTTTTACGGACGTATTTACAGCTGAAATCAGCGGTTTAGAAGCAGGGCAAACTTACAACATCATGATGGGGATAGCAGATGCCGGCGACAATTATTACGACTCAGCTGTGTTTATCCAAGCGGGAAGTTTCTCACAATCCATTGTGGCGGTCGCTCCCTCAGGTGCTCCAGAGCCCAAAACCATGTTTATGGTAGTCATTGCTGTGACTGGCATGCTCTACAAGTCAAGATCAGCTCTCAGACAAGCATAACTCCTAATTGATCTTCAGAGAAGCGGTTCGCAGGATGGTGTTTCCGACTGAGCCAAACTTCAAATGACTGGCTTATGAAAAATAAAACCCTCTTGACTCTGATACTGGTAGGGATTGTGGCGGTATGCTCCCTCGCCCTCGGAATCTCGATGAAGGGAGATCCTGCAACGCAAGCCGGCTCTCTGGCAAAGACTGAGCTTGAGGTGTCGGATGAGATTCTGGCATTGTGCCAAGCTGGCGCCTACGTTCAGGCCTACCAGCAAGCCATACTCGCTTTGGAGAGTGACCCCCAGCAAGCAAAGGTTGCACTTCAAGCTGGACATCTAGCAGTATTGCTTAAAAAGCCAGAAAGCGCGGCTGAGTACATGCGACGAGCCTGGGACCTTGGAGAAAAGAAGTTATCCGCTATGCTGGTGATGGTGAACGACCTGGAGGGGGATCGCAGTGAGAAAATTGCGTTTTTTGATAAGTTGTTCGCTAGCCTCGAACAGTCGCCAGCGCATCTCAATGGTAAGGCGCGCTTTTACTCACAAATCGGCGAGCACCAAGAAGCCCTATTGATATGGCAGGCTCTCCACGAGGAAGATCCAGCAGAAGGCTTGGTATTACAAATTGCGCGCAAGCTTGAAATGATGGGCAAACGCGCTGAGGCCATTGCATTTTTGTTTAAACAACAAAAACGAGAGCATCTTTCTGATGAAGGCATGAATATGTTGGTGTCATTGTTGATTTTTGACAATCAAGTGGAGAAAGCTTCTGAAATTGCGGAGGCATACGAGGCGGAGGATCCTCACGGTGAATGGCAGCTGAAGATGGTAGTGATGAAAATCTTGGGTGGTGATCTACCAGCAGCCCATGCTTCTCTAGAACTACTCAAGGATAAGGGGACGGAGCACCCAGTGGCAATCACCGTGGCACATGAAGCTCGTATTCTTTTGGCATTGATGCGGGTGATTATCCAACAAGACGAGGCCAACTTTGATGATCTGCGGCAGATTGCAAATCAGGACATACAGAGAGTACCTCTAGGGACACTACCTACTCCACTCCTTGGTCTGCGAGTGAGCCAAAAACAAATCGAGGGCGAAAGGCTTCTGTATCAGTTTTTGCAGCAATCACTGCGCGATGAGTCAGTTGAAAATGTGGCTTTTGCTAGAGTGAGTTCATTGATAAGTGACTCGCCGGTGGTGAATTGGTTGGGAATTCGTTACTTCTTAGCTGCAGGGAAGCCTGCTACTGCAGTGGCAATCCACCAGAGTCTGGAGGCCATTCATCCGCTCGCCAGTATTGAGGGCTTGGCGGGTTGCTTTTATAAGTCTCCTTTGTTTCTGGTAGAAGTGGCGCGGGCTTACGAGATGAACGGGCAAGCCAGCCTGGCATTGGCGATTCTTTCCCACCTGCATCAGCGTGGAACTTTCACCCCGGATTCTATTCTACTCTATTCTAAAGTCGGTGATTCCGTAGACCAAGATTATGATGCTAGTAATGTTGAGCGCGTACTCGATGAGCGCTTCAAGAATGACCTAAATTATCAGTTCAGAAAAATTGGAAAAAATCTACAGAAGAATCACTACGCAAGAGCCCTGGAGCAAATCCGCCCACTTGCTAAATCTAATGCTGCAAACATTGAACTACAGATGGTTTATTTTATGGCTCTGGTGAGTCAAAATCTAAGCGAAGAGCTAAGCAGTGAGTTGGCCCAGTCTCAGTTGCCCGAACGAAGTAAGGTTCTCGTTCAGGCTAGGTTTGAGATGAAGAATGGCAATGAGGATAAGGCAGAGCAACTCTTCAAGCAGGCCATGGACGAAGATGGTTATCATGGATACCTCGATTATGCGCGCTTCCTAGTCCTGAAAGGGAGCCTGCATCAGGCCGAAAAATTATACAAGAATGTGTTAGACTTTGATCCTGAAAATCTAACAGCTATGCATGGGGTCTCTATTGTCTACGAACTCAATGGTAAGCTTGATGAGGCTTTTGCAACCTTACGCCAGGCTGGAGAGTTGTATCCGCGCGACTCATACACCTTCAAGCGTTTGGCTAAGTTGTACCTGCAAAAGAACAAAGCTTCGGATGCCTTGTGGGAGGTGGAGAAAGTTTTGCACAAAGACCCTGATGACCCTAATGCCATAGCTCTCAAGGTCGTGGCTTTGACTCAGCTGGCACTGGAGCAATCGATTAAACTGCTGCAAAAAAGCAAGCTTGATGAGGTAGGTCATTACTTGAGAGGGCGGATTGATAGTTCACCGGAGAACCCTCAATTAGGCTTACAGCTCTACCTAGCGGCAGCCTACCGCGACCATGGCTACTCCCAAGAAGCCACACGTATTTACCAAAACATGTTGGAGCTTAGCCCTGCAGTCTGGGCATTCAGCCCGTTTAAGAGAGGCGACATCGAGGTGGCACTACAAATGATCAATAAGTAGGAAATGGCAAATACCCAAAAGAATCAACCTTGGTGGCGCATAGCCCTGACTTTGCTGGTTGCATTGGCGGCTTTCTTCGGAATGCCAATTATGATTGAAGCTTATGCGTTAGAATTACGCGAAGTTTCGGCCATGATGGCTGAGATGTTGTTGCGAGCCACTCATCTGGAGGTGACTCGACATGGAACGATTTTGTCTTTGCAGGGGATGGTGTTTGATATCATACCAGCCTGCAGTGGTTCTGAGATGATACGCACTCTGGTTTTCACTAGCATTTTATGGAATGGGATTCATCCGAGGATTCGCTTGCCGAATAAAATAATCGCCTTGGTTTTGGCCGTAGTTGTTGCGGTGTTAGCAAATAGTATCCGCTTGACTTTATTGCTGTGGGCTAGCTATCAGCGAGGTGAAGTTATTGCTGAGGGAGGATTGCATAGCTTGATAGGGTTGCTTGCATTTACTCTAGCTGTTGCTGGATATTTTATCATCGCCGAGTCACTAGCAGATCCGCTAGAGGGGCAGCCAGCGAGCAAGCAGCAAACGAGATCTGCTAACAATGTGCTGCCGCTCACGATTGCTCTGATGGTGCTCAGTTACTTACCAGTTTTGTCAGCCTGTCTTGAGGCATGGAAAGGCACGGTGTACAACCAATACGATACATTTGGCTATATCTTCTTTTTAGCCGGTTTGGTAGGCTGGTGTTGGTTTTGGCAAGGCACTGAGCTAGACACGCGCCGCGTGAGGCAGGGAGCGATTCTCTATGGCCTTGCTAGTATAGCCGCAGTGCTATCTCAGATCCCTGGGCCTAACTACTATCTCTTGGGCGTGACTTTGATGCTTTCCTTCTTTGCCTTGAGTTTGGCCTACCGGAATCTATCTTTTGCGCTACAGGCATGGCCATTTCAGTTTGTGATGTTTCTTTCATTTCCCAAGGTCAGTGAGATTATCAATTTCTTTCTAGGAACCAATGGAATCATTGTTCCGTTGTTAGGGAAGCTAGTCTTGTCAGTATTCGCCGCTGCCATATTCATCAAGTATTGTATGCCTATCAAGCGGAAGACTGTTCATGCAGCATTGAGCCCAGGATGGCCGGCTTCGATGGCGGCTTCGGCAGCTCTGGGCTTATTGGCAATGCTGTATATCGTGAGAGTTGAGCCCCCCAGATCTCGCGATTCGATTGTGGTCTTACCCTACATTTTGGGTGACCAACTGACATGGGAGGGGACGGACATCTTAGATGAAGAGACCTACAGTTTTTACCAGCGTAGCAACATCATTTCACGGAACTATGTGCAGGGGGAAAAACAAGTGGGAGTGATGATTGTACCGTCACATGGTAACCGTAAGGCGATACATACTCCCGAGTATTGTCAGATTGGCCTAGGGTGGAAACCCACTACGAGTGAATCGATTGAGTTTTTGAATGCTGATGCTAGGAAATCGAAAGCCAGAAAATTACTTTTGATCCATGAGGAACAAGGGATAGAGAGAACATTCGTCTATTGGTTTGGCGACGAACAGGGTAATGGTATTGATAATTATCCTGAATTTCTGATCACTGACACGTGGAGAAAATTATTCGGAAAGCAGACTAACTGGAACCTCTATGTGGTCTGGTCGGACGAATCTAGTGACTCAATCGATGAGTTTTTACCCTGCTTGTATTTAGAGAACTAGAGAGAACTAGAGAGAACTCGAATGAATATCCCGATCGAAGAGCTCTGTTTGGGGCTATATATTAGTCTCTGTAGCGTCTTAATTTTGTATAAATGCGGCCACCCCATCATCAACGCCTCTTTTTAACGATTCGAATTACACAGTCAGCGATTGAGGGGGTGGCTGCGCTTCAAGGTTGCTTAAGCTGGAAAAAGCTAATCTTATCCACCTTCACCTCCATGGAGTGGCGCAGCGCGTTTTCGATCTGGCCTTGTTCATCGGGAATCACCGCGTAGCTCGTCTCAAACGGGGTGGTGACCCACTTTTCTAGCAGAGCCATAGCGGCCTAGCTGGGAATGCCCTCATAATTGTGGCCGCGGGCCCGGTCAGAAATGTTGACGACGCCTAATTTTATGCTGCTAACCTATTAATTAGGCGGAAAACCAGTTGGCATTATTTCTGCTGGATATAAGCTATGAAACTTCAAGACGCACGTACGCTCACACCTAGCCAACTCGAAGATAGACGCAAGCAAGCTGTACTTCTTCGTAAACAGGGGCTCACTTATGCTGAGATTGG